>JAWSUP010000191.1:0-6894 GCA_033549405.1 Bacillota bacterium
GGCCACCGCTGCTTTACTCCGTGTTTGACACGCGGACATATCCAATGCCCCTTTATCTTCTGTACAGATACGAATGAAGGTAGTACTGACAGCCAGGGCGGTCTTAATCAACTGGTTGAGAATCGAAACTTGATGCGACAAATTTTCCGGGCGGACGACCAGTTGGCGTGTTCCAAGGCAGCCAACGGTCAATGGATACTTGCCTAGCAGTCCTACAAGAACATCTCTCTGTTGACCGCTGATCATGTCAATGACTGATTCGCCCAAAATCCGTTCCCGCAGATCGACTCTGTCATAGTCCCATTGCTTCAGGCGGATCAATGCTTCTTCCAGGTTTTCACTGATCTGATCATTGAATATGCTGACGGAAATCATTTTTTACCCCTTCTTAATCGCAGAGAACAATATGATAAAATAATTATACATAGGATCTTCTGCAAAGTTGTTTCGGTTAATAACTATTATACTGCTAAATGACATCTGAGTAACGGCTTTTATTCCTGATAAAGGCCCAAAAATGGGCATTTCAGGCCTGATGTGAAGGAATAATACCGTTTCTTAAAATATGATAGGCCCACTGTCCGTGTGCTGAATTGCACTTGGCAGGTCGATACATTATAGTTATATGTGTGTGTAAAAATTACAAGTTTGTATTTTCGCACAATATAGTTCATGCTGGCCAAGGCCAGAAAAGAAAGCGAGTGTAATACCATGTCAAACATCGGATGCAGGATTTATAACAAGATTGAACGACTGCCTGATGAGCTGATCAACCAGTTCAAGGACATCCCTGTTGCTAATCTGTCAGACAACATGGGACGTATTGCTTGTATCGACACGGCTATTCGTCCTTTGAACAAAGTCAGACTTTTTGGTTCAGCCCTGACGGTCAAGGTTGCGCCAAATGACAATCTGTTTTTCCACAAAGCGATCGACATGGCTCAACCAGGCGATGTTATTGTAGTTGACGGTGAAGGATCGACATCTCATTCGCTTTGCGGTGAGATCATGTATCGTTATGCTATGTCGCGAGGTATCCGTGGTTTTATCATTGATGGCGTCGTGCGTGACTGTGAGTCATTGGATGAACTGCCTTTTGCTGTCTACGCCCGGGGCGTTCAACCGAAAGGGCCGTATAAAAACGGTCCAGGCGAAATCAATGCACCAATTGCAGTAGGCGGTATTGTTGTTGAGCCGGGTGATCTGGTTCTTGGTGACAGAGACGGTGTCGTTGTCATCAAGAAAGCAGATGCACAAGAAATGCTGGAGAAGGGCAAGGCGCATAATGCCATGGAAGTGAAGACCTTTGAGGACATCGCTGCCGGACGTTTGAACCGCGACTGGGTTGATCAGACGCTTGCGAAAATTAATTGTGAGATCATCGAATAACAGGAGGGAAATATGCCATATCAGACTGAAGGACTGCGCGATTTTTGCGAGCAAATTCTGAGCAAGGTCGGCCTGAGTGAATCTGAAGCTGCGAACAATGCCGACAGCCTGATCCAGGCTGACCTGCGCGGCATCGCATCACACGGCGTAACACGATTACGCACCTATGCCAACCGCATTAAAACAGGTGTCGTAAAAGCCGGCCAGAAACCATCCATCTTGAATGATGCCCCGACAACGTTGCTTGTTGACGCCAACAACGGAACTGGATCCTCGGTCGGCATTCAGGTCATGGACCTGTGTATGGAGCGTGCGCGCACCTATGGCAGCTGTTTTGCCGCAGTGAGGCAAGCAAACCATTTTGGCATTGCATCCTATTTTACACAGCATGCAGCCCGGAACGGCATGATCGGCATTGCCATGTCAAACTGCCCGGCGAGTGTTGTGCCGACCGGCGGAAGAAAACCAATGTTCGGAACCAATCCTCTGTCTGTAGCAATCCCAGCCGGGTCATATGAGCCTTTTGTGCTCGATATGGCAACAAGCACGGTGGCACAGGGTAAAGTCATCCTGGCAGACAAAGAAGGCAAGTCGATACCGGATAGCTGGGCTGTGGACCCGCAAGGCAATCCGACCACTGTGCCGTCAGAAGCCCTCAAAGGCGCTATGCTGCCATTTGGCGGACCCAAGGGGTACGCGATCGGTTTTATTATCGAGATCCTTTGCAGCGCTCTGAGTGGCGCTTTCAATTCCCGAGAAATCAACAATTTTTGGAAAGATTTTGAGAACCCACAAAATCTGGGCTGGTTCATGGGTGTTTTCAATATTGCATCGTTTGTTCCGCGGGAACAATTCCATGATCGCATCGATCAGTTGTTTGCCGATATAAAAGCCTGTCCACCGACACCCGGCAACCAGGAAGTGTTTATACCTGGTGAAATTGAACAGCGAGGAGTCGAAAGACGGCTTAAAGAAGGGATTGAGCTGGGCGATGCTGTTGTCGCCGACCTGATCGATTTAGGCAAAGAATACGCAGTGTCCTGGCCTTTCTGATTAAGCAATAGACCATGAATATTAGTGCAAGAGGAGGCGTGGTGCCATGAATAAAAGCATTTTATGGAATAAAGTCTATGGGAGTCTGCTCGCAGGTGTCATGGGAGATGCGATGGGAGCACCTTCAGAAGGTATGACCTATCAGGAAATCGAGAAGGAATTCGGCTACATCAATGATTTTAGTGGCGCTGGAACTGATGATTCAGCGATCAAACTCATATTGTGTGAGGCCATCCTTAACAACAACGGCTATGTGACAGCTGATGAGTTTGCTGATGCATTCCTGAACAATAAAGATAATTATTATAGTCTATTTTATATCCCGGTTCGAAACATGTTTCATAAGCTTGAAAGCAAATTGTCATTGCCGGTTTATGCAGGATACGGCAATATGCAAAGCAGCTCCAGCGCAATGTCGATCACACCCATGGGTCTGATCAATGCCTGCAACCCGCGCCAGGCCGCACAGGAAACATATGATGTAGCTGGTTTAATTCATGCTGGTGATTCAACTTTCTGCAGAGATGGCGCTTGTGCGATAGCAGCGGCAGTTGCCGAGGCACTGTCGCCTGATGCGACTGTCGAATCGATCGTGGCCGCATCATATCAATATTTACATAAACAGAGTTCAATTGTCATGATCAATAAAATCAAACAGGTTATTGCGTTGGCTTATGAGACGAAAAGTTATGAGCAGTTCCGCGAGCGGTTCTATCAAAGTTTCTTGCAAGATATTATTTCGGATTCACGAGAAACTGTACCTTGCACGATTGCCCTGTTTGTATTAGCAGATGGTGATCCCAACAAGGCGATGATATACGCAGCGAATTTTGGCCGTGACTCGGATACCATAGGCACCATGATTGGCGGCATCTGTGGCGCTTTTAAAGGTGTCGATGGATTGAAGAAAGAATGGGTGCAGAAGCTCGAAGCGACATATGGCCAGAGGCAGGAGAACAGCAAAGGCGTTGATATCAAAGCGGCTGTGCCGGATCATGCGCAACTGGCGGATCAACTGGTCGATATTATTCAAAAGAAAGCCGAGGACACAAAGGCCTGTCTCAACAGAATCGATGCTTTAATGCAATGATCGTAACGCCACGACAGATGTTATCATAAAGGAGATAGCCATGACCTATCAACGAGATTTTGACAAAAAGATCCGGATAGCAATCATCGGTGTCGGATCTCACAGCTACAGGAACATTCTGCCTGTATTAAATTATCTACCCATCGCGTTATGTGCTGTCTGTGATATTAATGAAACGTTGGCTAAGAGGACAGCAGAACAATATAACTGTGCCTATTATACAGAGACAGCTCAATTATATGCCAATGAACCTCAAATTGAGGCTGTTTTTATTTGTGTCGGACCGAAGCAACACCCCGATCTCGTATTGGAAGCACTGCACCAGAACAAACATGTGTGGGTCGAGAAACCGATCGCAGTTCGTGCAGATCAGGTCGCAAAAATGATTCAGGCAAGAGGTGACCGGGTTGTTGTTGTCGGATTGAAAAAGGCGTTTATGCCAGCTGCAGAAAAAGTGCGAGAGATCATAGCGCATAAACCATCGGGGAGTACAAAATCAATCCTCGCGATATATCATATGACTATGCCAGATAACGGTGAGACGATCCTGAATCAGGAGGAAACACCGAATTGGTTACGTAATGGTGTCCATCCATTGTCATTCATGATTGGTGTTTGCGGGCCTGTCGATGAAGTCACGGCTATTACAAATGCACAAGGGCATGGTGCGGTGCTTCTCAAGTTTTCCAGTGGTGTGATGGGTACGCTTCATCTCGCATCGGGTCCGCAACCGAATGTTGAATATTATGGCATATACGGTGATGATTTCGAAATGAGTGTAGTGGATACAAAAATCGAACTCCGGCGCGGTATCCCATTCAATTACAGCGAAACCAATACGTACGCACCGCCTGGCATCGAGTCAGGAACAATCATCTGGCAGGCGAACAATTGTCTTGCCACTCTGGAAAACAAAGCAGAATTTACTCAAGGTTTCTATAATGAAACAAAATACTTTTGTGACTGCATTCTGGACAATTGCATCCCTCAGTTTGGATCACTTGAGATTGCTCATGAAATCATGCTTGTTTATGAAGCCGGACTCCTTTCAAAAGGCACAACCATGCACATAAACAGGCCTGAACAGCACCGATGATCGGAGAAGATGAGGAGACGAGAAATGGATAAGAATGAGATATGGCTGGGTAATGACCACGGCGGATACGAATTGAAATGCCAGATCATCGATCACCTGGTGGAGAGAAGTATCAAGTTCAGGGATGTTGGCTCTCATTCGACAAATATCGTACGGTATCCGTATTATGCGGCCGAAGTGGCAAAAGCCGTATCGGGCGGGACCATAACCAGGGGCATCCTGATTTGTTCAACCGGTATTGGTATGAGCATCATCGCAAATAAATTTAAAGGTGTCAGAGCTTCCTTGTGTACGAGCACTTATATGGGAAAAATGACGCGAGCCCATAATAATTCGAACATTTTATGCCTTGGCGGCAAGATAACGGGTGTTTTTGAAGCGCTTGATATCGTCGATGCCTGGCTGGAAACAGAATATGAGGGCGGACGGCACGATATTTCGCTTGGGCTGATTGGGCAGGCAGAAGAAGCCATGCTCGTTTCCACAGATTGCGGCTTCTGAACATGCGAAAAGGTGGTTAACGCAATGAAATTATCTGTTGCCATAGCTGACACGCATGCATTGCCATCTGCATTTGTGGTGTGGCGTGGAATTGAAAACTCGATCGCAAAAGCAGCTGAATATGGCTACCAGGGAATTGAGCTGGCTTTGAAAAGCGCGGATGAAGTCAACGCACCTTTGCTTGCAGCCTGGCTGCAGAAAAAGAATATGGAAGTCAGCTGCATCAGCACCGGTCAAGTGTATGCAGATCTCGGTCTTTATTTCACCCATCCGGACGCAGCGGCAAGAGAAACGGTTGTTACGGTCTTTGAGGGCCTGATCCGGCTGGCTGCGGATTTCGGTAGTCTGATTAATGTCGGTCGGACAAGAGGATTCATAGCTCAGGGGCAGACAACCGCTGAAGCCGAACAATTGTTTCTGGATACTGCGACTCGCGTTTGCGAGATGGCAGACAAACGCGGTGTTACCATCATCCTGGAGCCGGTGAACCGATACGAAATCAATTTTATCAACAACTTGGATGAAGGGGCGCGGCTGATTCAAAAATCAGGAATCAGTACTATGGGACTGATGCCGGATGTTTTCCACATGAATATCGAAGATGACAAGATCGGTGAAAGCCTTGTACGCAATGCGCAATGGATTCGCTACATACACTTGGCAGATTCCAATCGCCAGGCGCCTGGCTGGGGTCATATCGATTTCGATGAAGTTTTTGCCGCGCTGCTTCAGACTGGGTTTAACGGCTGGGCATCTATTGAAATCCTGCCCGAACCAGATCCTGATTTGGCTGCTTCGCAGGCCGCGCGGTATATTCTGCCGAGAATGGCTGACTTTAACAAGTCAATTGAGCAGGGGTATTGATCGATCTACATCATGTAATGATGTTCTCATGCTTGGCGAAATCATTCCAACGACTACTACTTCATCTGTTCGTGATTGCGCTGGTGCTGCAAACAGGTAATTATGGTTGCCTGGGCTGATTTGCTGAATTTCCTGCAACCCCTAATCCAAAGCTGCTTCAGCCATTGCCTCCAGGTTCTGCGGTGAAACATTCGGCAGCAGCGCTTCATGGCTGGGCGATACAATGAAGTTCGGTCCAAATGTATCGCGCAGTCGGCGCACCTCATCGCGCACCTGCACAGGTGTGCCAAACGGCAACAGCTGCTGGGTGTCCACACCGCCGATAAACGTGATTTTGTCTTTGTATTTCCGTGCCAGGCTGACAGCGTCCATGTCCCTGGCCAAAGCCTGGATCGGATGCAGGGCGTCAACCCCGGCTTCTATCAGGTACGGGATAGCCCTGTCGATGGCCCCGCAGGAATGTAGGACCACCTTAAGGCCAAACCGCTTGGCTTGCTCGGTGAAACGGACAAAATAAGGCATGACAAACCGTTCGAACAAAGCCGGTGAAACCAGAAGATCCTGCTGGCTGCCGAAATCATTGCCGAAAAAGACAGCATCGATGCGGTCAGCAACCTGCCCAAGCCAGATTTCATTGGCATCAAGGTAGAATCGTACAATCCGTTCCGTGACGGCATCGACAACCTCCGGGTCGGTGTACATCTTGACGAAGTAATTATCCATGCCAAAAAAATCAGCTGCGATATGAAAGAAGGGGGACCACATCCCGGACAAGATACCAATACCATCGCTTTCGGCACGGCTGACAGCAGATAAGGCCTGACTGAAATCCAGGAAACGGGTCTCCGGCCAGGGGAAGCGATCAACGTCATCTATTGCTTCACATGTGGCGAAAACGCCG
>JAWSUP010000191.1:6904-8243 GCA_033549405.1 Bacillota bacterium
TTGAGTGAGTGTTTAACTTTGCCACCCATGACATCGAACATCGGTATATTTTCCGGATGCTGCCAGCACAGCCGGTCTTCAGGCATGATCCAGACAAAAGTGTCCCCCAGGCAGCGCGACAGGGCATAATCATCTTCTGCTGCGAAATACTTCCGGTAGGCGGGCATGCTGTCCGGATGGGGATGGCCATGCCAGAAACCGGAGCGATCACTTTTGCGGGCTAGAATGTTCTGCAGATGTTGGCGATTGTTCATGGCAGACCTCCACTATCCAGAGCTTCTTTTGCCCGGATATCCGGTGATGAAGCGATAGTATACCATATATTTTTATGTTATACTGACCCAGAAGTCAACAGGTCCGACATCCGATCTGTGACGATTCAGCCGTTAGCCGTAGCCTGGGATGGTCTTACGATTGAATTATAATCCAGGGGGTTGTTTATTTTAACAGCCCCTTAGCTGACTGCGAAACATGAGGTGCCGGGATGTTGCATGAACGTCGAAACAAGATTATCCAAATGCTTAGAGATAGTCGTATTGTTAAGGTGAGCGATCTAGTAGAGCTCTTTGATGTCTCTGTTGAAACGATTCGTCGAGATCTGGAATACTTGGAGAATCAAGGATATTTAAAACGCGTTTATGGGGGGGCTGTGCCCAAAACAATGTACGGGCAGGAACCGGCGTACTCCAGTCGAGAAATTCGAAACTATGCAGAAAAATATGCCATAGCTGAAAAAGCGCTAGAGCTGATCGAAGATGGTGATACCATCGAGATCGATATTGGAACAACTACTCTGGAATTAGCAAAGCTGCTCATGGGGCAACGGAAAATTACTGTCCTTACCAACTCACTGCAAATTGCAATTTTATTGGCTGGCGACAAAGATATTACTGTGATCCTGCTCGGAGGCAAAGTGCGTGGTGGTGAATTTTCAACATCTGGATTCATAACCGAAAGCAATATGAATTTATTCAATGTAGACAAAGTTATATTAGGTGTCGGCGGGATCACAGCTGATGATGGCATTACCGATTATCATATGGAAGAGAGTCATCTGCGCCGAAATGCCATTGATAGGACACAAAAAGTCATCGCACTCGCTGACTACAGCAAGTTTGGTGTGACATCCATGAATAGAGTTTGTGAAGCTCGAAAAATCGACACCATCATTACGGACATCAAAGCGGATAAGCAAATTATCGCCAAATATAAATCACTGGGCGTGAAAGTGCTTGTTGTTGAGCCTTTGCGCCCCATTCCGAACTAAATTTTCACGGAATTAAATAATGTGGCTATCGGGTTTAGACAGTAAAGGGTTGCAAAGCACACGAATGTTTGG
>JAWSUP010000192.1:0-8188 GCA_033549405.1 Bacillota bacterium
AGAAAAAGACAGTGTCATCGCCACGATACCGATCGGGTATGCCGACGGTTATTCCAGACGCCTCAGCGGCCGGGCGTCAGTTCTGATCCACAGGCGGCGGGCGCCAATTGTCGGGCGCATCTGTATGGACACCTGCATGGCTGATGTCAGTGCGGTCGATGACAGACCGGTAACGGCCGGCGACGAGGTTATTCTGTTTGGACCGGTCAGTGGCGGATCCGGAGCAGACTTGATCACAGTCGACGAGGTGGCTGACTGGCTTGATACGATCAACTATGAAGTAACCTGCCTGATCGGCCGGCGCGTACCCCGGGCTTACTTGCGGGATGGCTCCGTCTGCCAGATACAAAATTATCTGCTGCCACGCGATTAACGCTTTTCTTTCCCGATCCATCGTGCTATAATGGCGTCAATCAATTGCATGTTTTCCGGGGCAGGGTGAAAATCCCTACCGGCGGTGATGCCCTCGAGAAGGGACAAGCCCGCGACCTGTATCGTCTCATATGAGACGCCGCAGCTGATCAGGTAATAATCCTGAGCCGACAGTGAGAGTCTGGATGGAAGGAAACGGCCGATCCTTTGTGATTGCCAGTGCGCCCCCGATTTGGGGGCTTTTTCTTTTTCCTGACAGGTTCCTGACCCGTAAAACAGAGCAGCCAGCATCTCGCGGTGCGAGGAAGAAGGAAAGGAAGATCATCATGCAAGACAAAACAGTCACAAACAACCAGCATACCGTTGCCAGACAGAGAACCCAATGGGTTGCCAAAGCCGGCATATTGACGGCAGCAGCCGTCGTGCTCATGTACCTGGAATTATCATTGCCGTTCATGCCGGCATTCCTCATGTTTGACTTTTCCGAAGTCGTTGTGTTGATAGCCGCCTTTTCAATGGGACCGTTGACCGGAATCCTCGTTGAACTGGCGAAAAATCTGCTGCACCTGCCGGCCACCCATACAGGCGGGGTCGGTGAACTGGCCAATTTCATCATCGGCTCATCATTTGTCGGTACGGCCGGACTGATCTACCAGCACATGAAGTCACGGCGCGGCGCTTTTATCGCAATGGGCAGCGGCACCCTGGTCATGACAGCACTGGCCAGCCTGATCAACTACTTTTTCCTCATCCCTTTTTATATCCGTGTGATGGGTTTCCCGATGCCTGCCATTATCAACATGGTGCACCAGGCCGGCAACACGCTCGTGACTGACCTCAGAACCCTGATCTTGTTTGTCTTTGTGCCGTTTAACTTGTTTAAGGGGATTGTGGTCTCCCTGATCGTGGCGCTCATTTACAAGCGAATCAGTCCACTGCTGCATCGATGACACACCGCACCGGGTACCGGTAAATGCGTATGATGCCTTTTCTGGATACAACGGCGCTTCATCCGCAATCCGTTGACGCTGCCAGTGGAATATCATAGACTGTAAGGGTATACAGACGGTTCAACTTGTTACTGGCCGGCCGGTTTTCATTGCCATCAGGGAGGGATGTCCCATGCTGTGTCCTCATTGTTCTTATGTGTCCGACAATGATTTCAAATTCTGCCCGGAGTGCGGGTCACCGGCACCGGCGGATCAGAGCAGGGCAGAAATGTCTGAAGCAGATCATCAAGCCAGGCTGCAATCGGCACGCATCGCTTATGTGCGGCATGATTACGACCCGTGCAGGGACGGCCATTTTCCGCATCCCGGTGCGACAGCCGGGCCATGTTCCCCACAGGTATCGCCAGATACGCTTAGGGCTTCGCCTGTTGCGGACTATCAGGAAGCGCAGCCGCGTCCGTCGACAACGGGCACGATCATTTTTGCCATTATCAACATGTTTGGCTTCGGTTTCGGGATCAGCATGATCCTGGGCATCATTGCCCTGATCTTTGCGATCATAGCCAGCAGCGATACCAGCATTGAAGAAGCAAAACGCAAGATCGGCTGGGCGCGCACGCTCAATATCATCGGGTTGGTCTTCATCATCTTGCAGGTGATCATTCTGACCGTGCTGATCATAAGCGCTATCTTCCTGTCGGCAGACAGCTTCTGGTCAGTTCCGAATAATTTCAGCAGCGACTTTCCCCTGGGTTAACAGGGGTTGTGAAAACGCTTAAGCGGTTGATCCATCGAGTTGCTTGATAAAGAGACCGCGCGGATAACCGCGCTCATGGCTGGTATCAGCCAGTGAAAAGCCGCGGGTCTGATAGAAGGTGACCAGGGGCTGGTTGCTCAGGGCTGTATGTAACAGAACCTGACGGCAGCCACTCTGGCGGAGACTGTTTTCGGCTGCCTGAAACAGCATCTGGCCGACGCCGGCCCGCTGCTTGTCAGGCGAAACGGCAAAGCGCGTAAACCAGGCCGTATCATGGTTCTGGCGCACCAGTCTGACCGTACCAATCAAACGCCCGTCTTGTTCGGCGACCAGCACTTGATCCTGGTTGATGTGAACGTTCAGGTCTGCGACAGTTTCCAGTTCGGAATCCAGGGGCGTTTCAATGCCCGAATTGCGTGCATAGACAGCCATGGCCCTGCGTATCAGGGCGAGCAGCTCTGCCGCTTCGGCGGGCAAGGCGCGCCTGATCACGATTCCGGACGGAACTGCGTTCATTGCGGGGCTAATAGCTGCAGCAGAACAGCTTTCTGAGCGTGCAGCCGGTTTTCCGCTTCATCAAAGACGACAGAGGCCGGACCGTCGATCACGGAAGCGCTGACTTCCAGACCGCGATAGGCCGGCAGGCAATGCAGGAAGATCGCTCCCGCAGCGGCAGCGGCCATGATGTCATCGTTGACCTGGTAACGGCCAAAGATTGCTGTGCGCTTCGCTTTTTCGGATTCCTGGCCCATGCTGACCCAAGTATCGGTATACAACACATCGGCACCTTCAGCCGCAAGCAGAGGATCATCCGTCAGGATGACGGAGCAGCCCTGCCGCTCTGCCTCAGCCTTGCTGTCTGCGATGCAAGCCGGATCACAGGTGTAACCATCAGGCGAGGCGACGGCAATATCCATGCCGGCACGGGCACAAGCCTGCAGCAGTGAATTGGCGACATTGTTGCCATCACCCAGGTAAGCCAGCTTCAACCCCCGAAGTCTGCCTTTGTGTTCACGTATGGTCATCAGATCAGCCAGAGCCTGGCAGGGGTGCATCAGATCGGTCAGGCCGTTGATCACCGGGATGCTGCCATATTCTGCCAGATCCAGCACATCGCTGTGGGCAAATGTCCGGATCATGATCGCATCGATAAAGCGGGAAAGAACACGGGCTGTATCCGAAACTGATTCACCGCGCCCGAGCTGGATATCCTGCGCGTTCAGATACAGCGCTTGTCCGCCCAGCTGCATCATCCCGACTTCAAACGAAATGCGTGTGCGCGTCGATGATTTGGCAAAGATCATCCCCAGTGTTTTACCGGCGAGCTGGTTGTGCCGCATGCCGGCTTTTCTTTCGGCCTTGAGCAGATCTGCCAGATCCAGAAGCGCCAGCAGCTCCTGTGCGGTGATGTCTTTGATATCTATAAAATGATTCATATCAGCAGACCTCCTTGAGCGCTGTGTCCAGCGCCGTTACAAACAACGGAATCTCTGCCGCATCGAGAATCAGCGGCGGCAACAGCCGGATGACATGGGCGCCGACCGATCCGACCAGGTATCCGGTCTGCATCAGGGCGGTTTTGACAGCTGCGGCGCACGGGTTGGCCAGTTGGATGCCGACCATGAGTCCTGCACCGCGAACTTCGGTGATTGCCGACTGCCGCCTGGCCAGATCCTGCAGCGCCTGCAGTAACAGTCCGCCGGTCGTGGCTGCCTGAGCGACCAGGCTCGCGGATTCATATTCATCAAGAACAGCCAGCGCTGCCGCACAGGCCAGCGGATTGCCGCCAAAGGTTGTGCCGTGATCGCCGATTTGAAAGCCGGAAGCCGTCTCGCCGTCAGCGATCATGGCGCCGATGGGGACGCCGCCGGCCAGACCTTTGGCCAGCGTTATAATGTTTGGCTTGATGCCATGGTGCTCATAGGCCATGAATTTTCCCGTTCGACCCATTCCGGTCTGGATTTCATCGACGATCAGCCGCGCTCCAGTTTTGCGGCAAAGCTGCTCAGCCAGACGCACATATTCCGGATCTGCCGGCAAGATGCCGCTTTCACCCTGGATCATTTCCAGCATGACGGCGCAGGTCTGGTCATCGACTGCTGAAGCCAGGGCTGCCTGGTCATTATAAGGAACATGGACAAATCCAACCGGCAAAGGGGCAAAAGGCGCGCTGTACTTGTCTTGCCCGGTTGCCGTTGCGGTAGCCAAAGTACGGCCGTGGAAAGAGCTGAGTGCTGTGACAATCCGGGCGCGGGGCCGGTCTTTATGGTAGAAATATGCGCGCGCGAGCTTGATGGCCGCTTCATTGGCTTCAGCGCCGCTGTTGCTGATGAAGACCCGCGCTTCCTCAAGGCCGGACAGTGCAGCAAGACGGGCGATCAGCCGCGCTTGTGGCTCGTTGTAATAATAGTTGCTGCAATGAATGACAGCCCCGGCCTGGCGGCAAATCGCTTCGGTCAGTCTGGGATGGGCGTGGCCGAGCACATTGACGGCAATGCCGCCGATCATGTCAAGGTAACGCTTGCCGCCAGAGTCACGGAGCCAGACGCCATCGCCGGATACGATGCAGACCGGAACACGGCGGCCATATAATGGCATGAAGTACTGGTCATCGAGCGCAATAACCTCCTGCAGCAGATTGTCTTCCTGGTTTGATCCTGTCTGGTGTGTCATGTTGTATTGCTCCCTTCGCTGAATGGCATGCGCCTGTCCTGTCATGCCGAAAGTGTCACCCGCCGGGATGACTATCAAATTCGTTCGCCCTGGTGATAGGGTTTTCGCTCACGCGTGATCATGGTGCCGATGCCTTTATTGGTGAAGATCTCCAGCAGCAGGCAATGGGGTATCCGCCCGTCGATGATATGGGCCCGGCCAACGCCGCGTTTAACCATATCCAGGCATCCCGTGACCTTGGGGATCATGCCGCCGCTGATGATGCCGCGCCGGATCAGATCATGAATCTCTACCTCATTCAAAGTCGAGATGACGACTTCCTCACCCTGATCATTACGGATTTTGACGCCTTCGACATCAGTCAGGGTCATCAGCTTTTCGGCGTTGAGGGCGACGGCGATCTCACCGGCCACCGTATCCGCATTGATATTGTAGCTCTCGCCATCCTTGCCGACTCCGACCGGCGCCACGACGGGGATGTATTCGTCATTGGCCAGCATTTCGAGCACATGGGTGTTGATCCGCACGATATTGCCCACAAAACCGATGTCAAGCGGATTACCTTCGTGGTCCCGCGTCACTTTCTCGCATTCGATCAGGCGGCCGTCGATGCCGCAGATGCCGACGGCTTTAGCACCATTCTGGCCCAGGCGCGCGACGATCTCCTTGTTGGTCTTGCCGACCAGCACCATCTGGGCGATCGACATGGTCTGGGCATCTGTGACCCGCAGACCTCCCTGGAAAGAGGATGGAATCGACAGCCGCTCCAGCATCGCGCTGATATCAGGTCCGCCGCCATGCACGAGGACGGGATTGATCCCGATGTACTTAAGCAATGTGATGTCTTCCATCACATGGTTTTTCAACTCTTCATTGATCATCGCGTTACCGCCGTATTTGATGACGACTGTTTTGCCTGAAAGGCTCTGGATATAGGGCAGCGCCTCGATCAAAATCTCAGCTTTGGCGATGACATTTTTAATTTCAGTGACAGACAGGTTTTCCATAGTCTCTTCTTTCCCGACTGCGCAGAACCAACGATGCTGCGCCAGCCGCAATCAGATGGCGTTGCCGGCGTTTGACAGACCTTCATTCTCCGGCAGGCCCGCCATCAGGTTAATGGCCTGAACCGCTTGGGCTGCAGCCCCTTTGCCGAGATTATCAATGGCGCAGAGCACTTTGACCTTACCGGTTCTGGCATCGTGGTGAACGGACAGGTCGGCGAAATTCGTACCGGTTACATGTCGCGTGTCCGGCAATCGGCCCGTAGGCAGGATCCGGACAAACCATTCGTCTTCATAGGTTTGCCGATAGGCAGTCAGAAGCTCTGCCGGATCAATGCCTGGCAGCAAGTCTGCATAAATAGTGGCCATCATGCCGCGCCTGAGCGGCGCCAGGTGCGGTGTAAATGTGACAGGCAGCGGTTGGTCGAGGCCGGCCATCAGGCCACACTCCTGTTCGATCTCACTGGTATGGCGGTGCCCGACAACGCCATAAGCTCTGAACCCTTCTGTCGTTTCACAATAAGAATATGCGATGTCTGCTTTGCGACCGGCCCCGCTGACGCCGGAGACAGCATCGATGACGATACCCTGATTCTGGATCAGCCTGTTTTTTAACAGTGGCAGCAAAGCCAGCAAAGAGCAGGTCGGATAACATCCCGGATTGGCAACAAGCCGCGCCCGGCTGATCTCGCGCCGATACAGCTCTGGCAAACCATACACCGCTTCTTTCAACAGTTCAGGCCGCGGATGCTTCAGGCCATAGGCTGCTTCGTAAACAGCTGCGCTGCGGTAGCGAAAATCACCGCTGTGGTCTAGAACCCTCAAGCCGCGCGCCAGCAACTCCGGTACTACAGTAGAAGATACGCCATGCGGCAGTGCTGTAATGACCAGGTCGCAGTTTTCGGCCAGTTGATCGGGATCCAGCTCCTGTAAAGGCAGATCGACGATCCGTGCAAAAGCCGGATAAACATCCGACATCAATTTGCCGGCATGGCTGTGCGACACGAGTGTTGCCAGACGAAGGCCTGGATGGACGGAGAGGATTCTGACCAACTCCATTCCGACATATCCTGTAGCACCGACTATTCCGATCCTCATCTGCTCATCCATGAAACCGCACCCTTCCTCTGGCTGAAGCCGCCTGTGTCAACGACTATATTTAATAAATATTCATTATAATGCATAAATAATCATTCTTCAAGTCCAAAATTTAACTCTGTCCTGTTTTTCGCGCGTTTACGCCCTATTATAACGCTTAACGACTTGTTTCAACAGGTTTCCAGCAGGCACAATGCGATCAGTTTCGCTGTGATATGCCCGCTTTTGGCAGAATACCTAAATTCGATGCTGTTAAATTGTTGTGTCTGTCACCCCCCCTGCTACTGTATTGACAAAATACAGTGAAAACATTTGTTAAAATTTGCCTCTGGTTTTCAGAGCGGGCAAGTGGTATAGTCTATATGCGAGCGTACTGCTCAAAGCATGCTTTGTTTACAAATGTGGAGGTAAAAGTATGGCAAGTGTATCACTGAAGAATGTATACAAGAGATATGAGGGTGGCGTTGTCGCTGTCAGCGATTTCAACATCGACATCGAAGACAAGGAATTTATCATTCTGGTCGGTCCATCCGGCTGCGGCAAGTCGACGACACTGCGCATGATTGCCGGTCTCGAAGAAATCACCGAAGGCGAGATCTACATCGGTGAGAAGCTTGTCAACGATGTCCAGCCGAAAGACAGAGACATTGCCATGGTTTTCCAGAACTATGCTCTGTATCCGCATATGACCGTTTATGACAACATGGCGTTCGGCCTCAAACTGCGCAAAGTCCCCAAAGATGAAATCAAGCGTCGTGTTACCGAAGCAGCCAAGATCCTTGAGATCGAGCACCTGCTGGACAGAAAACCGAAAGCACTTTCAGGCGGTCAGCGCCAGCGTGTCGCACTCGGCCGTGCCATCGTCCGCGACCCGAAAGTCTTCCTGATGGACGAGCCGCTTTCAAACCTCGACGCCAAACTGCGTGTCCAGATGCGTGTCGAAATCACCAAGCTGCATCAGCGCCTGCAGACCACGATCATCTATGTTACGCATGACCAGACAGAAGCCATGACCATGGGTACCCGCATCGTCGTCATGAAGGATGGCTTCATCCAGCAGATCGACAATCCGACCAATCTCTACCTGCACCCGCAGAATACCTTCGTCGCCGGATTTATCGGCATGCCGCCCATGAACTTCATCAACGCCAAGCTCACAGTCAAAGGCGACGATGTGTTCCTGAATTTCAATGACATTACAATTGCCCTGCCGAAGAAATATTCGACACCGGAAGTCAAGGCATATGACGGCAAGGAAGTCATCACAGGTATCCGCCCTGAGGCCATCACCGATGATGTCCGGTTCGTTGAGCGTCATCCTGAGACCCAGTTCC
>JAWSUP010000193.1:0-8180 GCA_033549405.1 Bacillota bacterium
AATCAGTATAGCGCATAGGCATATCCTAATCAATCCTTATCTATACTATCACCATGGGAATAGGATCGAAGACATGAAAATTAAACAGGGCCAGGGCGTAAAGTATAAACGACAACCCGATGATCAGCAAGGCAGATACCCCGGGACTAAAAATCTGGATATAGGTGATGTCAAGAGCATACATGACCCGGCCGGAAAACTGGCCGGCCAACATGAGGACAACCGGCCATCGATAGCGTTTGGAGCCGATGGCCAGCCACAACAGAACGGCGATATTGACGATCCCCAGCAGGTTGACAAAGCCGATCGATATCCAGGTGCCGATGCCGACCACCTCGATGACATGATCGCCCGGTGTCAGGGAAGTCCAAAACAAATGATGGTAATGGTCGGTGCTGATAAGCAGGAATGCCAGGGCTGACGGAAGAAATAGCGCGATCAGGTTCCGCCGGGTCAGATAACGTCCCAGCCCCGCATATTGAATAAAAAAGCAGCTCAGCGTGGTAACGGCAGGCAAATGCCACAGTGAATTGAATTTGAGCCAGAATACCTTGGCCGAAAAAACGACGGCTGCTATTTCCACACAAACACCCATCACCCAGAGCGTCGCAAACAGGCAGCCGATGGCGAAGGTCCTTGCACCTGGCACATTGCGGCGGCGCCAGCTATACAGTCCCAGTATTGTTGTTAGTGCGACTGAAATGAGCGCCGGCCAAAGGTCCTGATTAAAAGCAAATTTCCAGAACATAAGCCAACCCTCATCATCTCAGAAATGGATTGCTTGATCTTATATGGTTACATGGATATTTTACAGTCGGCTGTCAGACGCGTCAACAGATTGCGATAAAAGAGCCAAGAACCAATCATCATCGTTCAAAATGATTGATAAAGGCGATTAAGGAATTTTTTTATCTGGATGTTGTGTCTTTTTTCGTCATAATTTGAGATAATAAAACACAGGCAAGACTCACGGTCGGGTTATTGTGTTCTACAGCATTGACCGTGGCGCAGGCTGAGGGGATATCACCTGAAAGAAGAAGGTGGACTTGCGCTGGAGAAAAGCAGCCCTCTATTGGGGGGCAATGTCTTGTTGGTCATCTGATTCATTATCCCATTAACGACCTTTTAACGACCTTTTAACGACCTTGATAATCGAACGTGAACAAATCGAGCCATTTGGGCGCATGGGAAAAGTTCCAGCCAGGAACAGCGAACAGGAGTTCTCACTGCTCTCACTGTGATCTCTTGTCACCGCATAACCATGAGAGAGAGGTTTGCATGTTTAGACGGATTGCGTTTTTCATTGTCCTTCTGGCATCTGCTTTCATTTTCCTGATCTGCCTCAGCTCGCCAGTTGCAGCGGAAGCTACACCGCCGACCCTATCGGTCGATGTCACAGAACACTATGTCGATTAGCTGCGGTTTTACATACAAACGAATGCAGATGCACCGATCATTACCAGTTCGACCTTCTATTATTCAACAGACAACAGCAATTGGGTGCCTCTCCAAAAGTTAAACCCCGCGCAGCCGGTTTCCAGCCTCGAGTTCTCCAGTGGCTTGATCCATGCGTTCTCCGGCAACACGATCGATACGACATTTTATTACAAAGCGTCCGTCACCTATCAGGACAACGGAAGTACGGCGACCCTATCGACGCCAGTTAAAACGACTCGTTTTAATCCGATTCCGGCCATAACAATCAATAAGAAATCGTATACGGACGGCGTTCGCTATCAGATTACATTCAGCCCCAACAGCAATGTCACAAGCAAGCCTTATTTCTATTATCGCTTTCCCGGAGATTCGACCGATCAGTAAATCCTGCTAGAACCGAACTATCGCATCGAAGCAAACACTTATGAATTCAAGCTCCGTTTCAGCAGCGGCTCTGTTTCCTGCAAGGCATCCATCGATTATTGGGACAGTAAGGGCGATGTCTGGACTTATACAACCGGCAGTACGACCGCCAGCCTGGCTCCGCCTCCTGAAACCAGCATGACTTTCCAGTCATCTGATACGGAGAGCATCACGATCCGTGTCTATCTGAGTTCGCTCGGAAATCAGATCAACTGGTGGGTTTTATTGATTGCCGGCCTGACCGCGCTATGCATTCTGGCAGGTGCTTTTTTCTTATTCGTGAAAAAGCGCCGTTAATCGCAACCTTTCTACGCCAATATGATTATATTAACCTGTCACGAAAAAACCCCGAGAAATCAAGCTTCTCGAGGTTTTCATATCGTGGTGCGCCTTCAGGGACTCGAACCCGGGACCCACTGATTAAGAGTCAGTTGCTCTACCAACTGAGCTAAAGGCGCATGGCAACAGAGCCTATTTTACTGATTTCGCACTAAGGTGTCAAGCTAATTTGCAGCTTTGTCGGTAATAGGCTAATTGAAAACTTTAATTCTCACTGGCACCCGACGGTAACCGCTTTGCCCGTTTCAGGATGCTGCGAGCGGCAATCACACCGCTGGCGCCGGCCTGGGATAAGCCCCGGGTGATGCCGGCGCCATCGCCGACCGCATATAAGTTTGGCAGCTTCGTCTCCAGTTCGCTGTTCAGCAGCAGCCGTGAACTGTAGAACTTGACCTCCACACCATAGAGCAGGGTGTCATGATTGGCGGTTCCGGGCGCCAGCTTGTCAAGCGTCATGATCATCTCAATAATGTTGTCCAGGTGGCGCTTGGGCAGAACCAGACTGAGATCACCGGGTGTGGCTTCGAGCGTCGGTGTGACGAAACTCTGACTGAGGCGGTGTTCATTGCTCCTGCGCCCGTTAATCAGGTCGCCAAAACGCTGCACCAGAACACCGCCGCCCAGCATGTTGGACAGCGATGCGATGCGCTTGCCGTACTGGTAGGGCTCTTTGAAGGGTGAGGTAAACGTGTTGCTGACCAGCAGGGCGAAATTGGTATTGTCGCTGCGCAAGGCCGGATCAGTATAGCTGTGGCCATTGACGGTCAGAATACCGTCGGTGTTTTCTGTCACAACGTAGCCATAGGGATTCATACAGAATGTCCGGACAGAGTCTTTATAGAGTTGGGTGCGGTAATGCAGCTTGGCTTCATAGACGGCATCTGTGATTTCCTTGAAAACGATGGCCGGCAGTTCGACACGCACGCCGATATCGACCTGGTTGTTGATCAGGTCGAGTTTGAGGCGACGACATTGATCGCTGAACCATTCGGCGCCAGAGCGTCCGGGTGCAGCGACCAGATACCTGCAGGTCATCTCGCCCCGACTGGTCTCGAGACGATACCCTTCCTTACCGATCGGTTCGATATTCAACACTTGTGTGTTGCACATCAGATCGAGACGCTGACGCAGATACGCCGCCTGGGAAGCCAGGATCTCACGATTACGCTCTGTCCCGATATGTTTACAGCGTGCATCCATCAGGTGCAAGTCATAACCAATCGCCTTGCGGCGGATCAGGTCTGCTTCTGCAGTATCAGTCGAATAATAGAGATCGGTCGCGCCAAATTTCTGGTTGACCTGATCGACATACTCGATCAGGTCCATAACCTCACGGTCGGGCAGGTAGTCATTCAACCAGCCGCCAAATTGGGTTGTGAAGTTGAATTTCCCATCTGAATAGGCGCCGGCTCCGCCGAATCCGCGCATGATGGCACAGGAACGGCAATTGATGCAGTGATCGGTCTTCTTCTCGATAATGGGGCAGCTGCGGTTTTGGATATCGTCACCCTGTTCCAGCATGGCGATCCGCAAGTCAGTTCGATTGCTGACCAGTTCGTAACCGGCGAAAATGCCTGCCAGCCCGCCTCCGATCAGAATGACATCATAGGTCTGGTTCATGTATTTGCTCAGTTGCCACCGGTGTGACAGGATTGACAGGATTGACCAGCGTAAAGCCCAGTTCTTCCATTGTGCAGAGATTCTGATCGACGCCAAGTCGCCGCAGCCGCGCATACAGTTCCGCCTGAACTGCCTGAAAATAGGGCGCTACAAAGATCACGCCGATACCACAGGCCAGAAGGCCCAGTAAAAACCATCCGATGAATGACAGGTCCAGAACAAATATGCGCCACTTATGACCTTTGGTCAGCTGCATGGAGAGCTTAAGCGCCCGCTTATAGCCGATCTGGGGATTGTCCGCCAGAACCCAGGGTGTCATGCGATAGCTGTAAGACTTGATGATGACCGGCAGTGTCATCAGGCTTGATGCCAGCATGATCAGCATAAACACGGCGAACATGGCTGCTTCAGAACTGCCAAACCAGCTGTACAGCCAGGTTGGCATTCCAAAGCCCTCCCAGCCAAAGGTGGATCCGATGTACTGGAGAATGACCCAGGTAACACCGCCAAGCAAAGGGATGGCTGCAATCAGCCCCCAGAGAAACAGAAACAGGTTCATCCACAACATGCTGCCGACCGTTTGCAGGTATTTTCCTTTTTTAAACAGGCTAAATATCATTCCGATGGTTGGTGTAGCTGTAGATTCGCGGCTGCGCGAATACCAGCGGTTGCCGCCAACGTGGATAACAGGACTGACAAAGATCTGGTAAGCCACGCCCGCCAGTCCGATCACAAGGCCGATCAGAACGGCAAACAGCCAGAAACCTGTCCTGATACCGCCAAACCACTCTGGATTAAACGGCAATGATAATTCGCCATTGAAAAAACGCTCAAAATGGCCGGAGAAATCATCGAAAAATCTGTTCCCCTGATTGTTATTCATTCCATAATCATTAAAGCTAAAACTATAACTGAATATATTCGAGCCGGAAGACAACAGTCCAACCACCAGGGATACCGCAAATGCATTCCAGTACTTTCGCATCAGATTCTGCTTAGCATTACTTTTCAATTCACTGCGCCGCCACATAGTGCACCTCCATAAACCTGGCTATATCTTTATCGAACAACAAAACCATTATAACCGATATGTCATTCGATTGACAGGACAATATGGGGCCAATGCATCTTGCATCGCCACCCCTTTGATGTTAACGTGTTAATGTCATAACGATCAACGGTATCGAGCGGCAATATTGCCGTATCTGACCGTGGATTTAGCGGGAGGTAGACACATGTCCATACAGCCAGTTAGTTTAAGCGGAAAAATGCCTGAATATCTTGAGGAAGTCAGCGGCAGCATCACGGCGCCATCTGGCTATCGGGCAGCCGGAATCGCCTGTGGTTTGAAGAAAAACAAACAGCCTGATCTGGCCCTGATTGTCAGTGATGTTCCTGCCCAGACTGCCGGTGTATTTACAAAGAATGTCGTCAAGGGCCACTCCCTCCAGCTGACGCGCCGGCAGATCGCCGCCGGACAGGCGTGTGCCATTGTGATCAACAGCGGCAATGCCAATGCCTGTGTCGGTGATATTGGGCTGGCGGATGCAGAGTCCATGGCCGCACAAGTTGCAGCCTGGCTAAGATGCCCTGCCGGACAGGTTCTGACCGGCTCTACTGGTGTGATCGGCCAACGGCTGGATATGACTGCCGTAAGTCGCGGCATCGGACTTGCCTGCGAACGGTTGTCACAGGCAGAGGAAGCCGGACACAATGCAGAACGGGCCATCATGACGACTGACACGAAGCCCAAAGAATGTGTGGTCAGACTGCCATTAGGCGGCAAAACAATCACCATAGCCGGGATGGCTAAAGGATCCGGGATGATTCACCCGGATATGGCGACCATGATCGCGATCCTGACCACAGACTGTGCCATAGACCACAGTCGCCTGCAGGTTCTGCTGCGCCTGGCAGTCGATCCGACATTCAATCGCGTCTCAGTCGACGGTGACACCAGTGTCTGCGACATGGTCGTTGTCCTGGCCAATGGCATGGCAGGAAATGCAGCGCCGGCTCCCGATTCTGAAGACGAACGCAAACTGCTGGAAGCATTCACATACGTCTGTTACACGCTGGCACGCCAGATCGCTGCAGACGGCGAAGGCGCCACTAAACTGATCGATATACGTGTCGAAGGTGCGCGCGATGCAACGGATGCCTGTAAAATCGTCCAGGCAGTTGCCCGATCGCCGCTGGTCAAGACGGCCCTCTATGGCGAAGATGCCAACTGGGGGCGCATCCTGACAGCAGCAGGCTATTCCGGTGCGGTTTTCGACCCGGCACGTTGCGACATCTGGCTCGGCAATCTCATGGTGTGTGCCGGTGGTACAGCGTTGCCGTTTGACGAAGCCGAAGCGAAAAAGATTCTTCAGGAGTCAGAGATACTGATCCGTATTATTCTGGGCGAAGGAACCGCAGCGGACCACATCTGGACCTGTGATTTCTCAACAGAATATGTGCGGATCAACGGCAGCTACCGCAGTTAAAGGCTGAATTTGACGGCTGTGCCATACGCGACGACTTCAGCGGCGCCCTGGGTGATCGCGGACGATACATACCTGACGCAGACAATGGCGTCAGCGTCCATTTTCTCAGCTTCATCAACCATGCGCTTTGTCGCCAGCGCGCGCGCTTCGTTCATCATCTCGGTGTAGCTCTTGAGTTCGCCGCCAACCAGCGTCTTGAACCCTGCAGCGATATCCTTGCCGATGTGCTTGGACTGGACGACACCACCTTTAACGAGACCGATCTGAATGAGCGTTTTACCGGTAATTTGTTCTGTCGTAACCAATAGCATCTGTATTTCTCCTTTCAACGACTGCCAGTCTGTCTGGCATTGCCGCTTTGAACCAGTTGTTAAGGGCTGTTAGCATATCATAGCCCGGGTTGTCAAGTCTGTTTGCGGCTGCTAATAACCTTCCTCTAACGCTGTTTCAGCTTCATCCTTCGGCATTTCGCGCAGGATAAAACGCTTTTTCATAAAAAGGATCAGCCAGATGCTGAAGACAGCTACGATCAGGAGAAATCCTTCGATCAGCCAGATGGACAACTGCTGCATCTGCAAGAGAACAACACCAAAATCGACTGCAAAATGAATGGACACACACAGGAGCGTTCCAAGAAGCAGCCTGTTTCTTGTCAGGTACAGTCCGAGAAGAACGGACAGGGCGATGTGCAGCGGAATGACCATAGCCCGCTCTATACCGGCCATCAGGAACATGGAAGGCTCTGTCTGGGTCAATGCCTTGACCGTCGCATCCATGCCCGCGACATCTGGCAGCCTGCCTGAATTGATCATAAAGCTGATCACGATGTTGTTGATATAGGTAAGCCCGATCAGGCCGATCGATTCAGCGCCGCCATGTCCGATACCGGCGCCGTATGCCGTATTGAACGATAATCGGTTGCGCAGAACTTTTCCCAATACGACCAAACGTCCGGCAGTCTCAAACAGGGCTGCCGTGAGCGGAAAAAAGATCACAACAAACAGCTGGTTGGTGCTGATGAAATAGACCCAATCACTTTGTGCTGACAGCACCTGCAGGAGCGGCAGCCGAATCAGCATCTGCGGCACGATGAACCCAAAGGCGCCGGCTATCACGGCGGTCGACAGGCGCTTTTCTTTGCGCATAGCAAAAATCCACAGCAATACTGGTAACAGGAAGGCAATGCCAAGGGTTACAAGCATGGCCAGGATTTGTTCTGAGGAAACAGTATCCGTATTCATGCTTCCCTCCCGCCCTTATCACACATGAGCCTGCCGCGCCCCGTTATTCACTCAGTTATCTCTAAAGAAAGTCGAAGGTTATCTTGTCGTCTTTCAAGTCAGCCGAAACCGCAATTTTATCCTGCAGCTTGCCGGCCAGAATCAAGTCTGACAGCGGGTCTTCCAACAGGCGCTGGATGGTCTTGCGCAAAGGCCGCGCACCATATTTGGGATCGTAGCCTTTAACAGCCAGGTGATCTTTGACGGCGTCAGTCAGTACAAATGAATAGCCTTTCGCTTTCATCTGTTCGATGACATCATGAAGCATCAGGTCGACGATGCTGCGGATCTCTTCTCTGCTCAGCTCATGGAAGACGATGGTTTCGTCGACGCGGTTGAGAAACTCGGGTCTGAACATCTCTTTCAGAACAGACTGCACACGGCTTTCCAGGGCGACATGGCCATCGGCGCCAAAGCCGAATGCGTTGGCTTTGAGCGTCGTTCCGGCATTGGATGTCATGATGATGATGGTGTTTTCAAAATTGACCAGGCGGCCATGGCTGTCCGTCAGGCGGCCGTCGTCGAGGATCTGCAGCAGGATGTTGAAGACATCAGCATGGGCTTTTTCGATTTCGTCAAGCAGGATGACGCT
>JAWSUP010000194.1:0-8146 GCA_033549405.1 Bacillota bacterium
AAATCAAGGGGACCATCCACTGGGTCGATGCCAATAACGCCCTGGACGCCGAAGTAAGGCTTTATGACAACCTCTTCTCCGTGGCCGATCCGGATGCCGCTGACCGCGATTATCTCGAACACCTGAACGATGCCTCACTGGAAACACGCAGTGGCTGCAAGATCGAATCATCCGTCGCCGGGATGCAGGCGCCAGCTTCATTTCAGTTTCTGCGCCTGGGCTACTTCTGCCTGGATGAAGCCGACAGCCGGCCTGACCACCTCGTCTTCAACCGATCAGTCTCGCTCAAGGACAGTTATCGGGCCTGAGAAAAAGCCGCAGGCCGTTCGATAACGTCTGTCTACCAGGAAAGGAAAACGCTATGCTTGATTTTAATTATTACAGCCCGACCCGATTCATCTTCGGAGCAGGTCGCGAAAACGAAACCGGCGCCATGTGCCGCGACCTGGGTGCAACACGCGTGCTCATTCACTATGGCGGCGGTTCCGTCGTGCGCAGCGGCCTGCTGCAGTGCGTTCAGGACTCATTGACAGCTGCCGGCCTGACCTGGCTCACTCTGGGCGGCGCTGTTCCCAATCCACTGGATACGCTGGTCTATGAAGGCATCGAGCTGTGCCGCCGCGAAAACATCGATCTGGTACTTGGCATCGGCGGCGGAAGTGCAGTCGATTCGGCGAAGGCCATCGCCATCGGTGCCTGTTATAAAGGTGATTTCTGGGATCTCTACAGCGCGCGCGGTCAAGCAACATGCCGTTTGCTCCTGGGAACGATCGTCACGCTGCCGGCAACCGGTACAGAGGGCTCCAACAGCTCGGTCATCACCCGTTCGGCTGACCGGCTCAAACGCGGGCTGCGTTCGGACCTCAATCGTCCTGACTTTTCGATCATCAACCCCCAACTGACCCGAACACTCCCCGCCTGGCAAATCGCCTGTGGCGCCGCCGATATCATGTCCCATGTGTTTGAACGCTACTTCACAAATACTGAGGATGTCACCCTGACCGATCACCTCTGTGAGGCTGTCTTGTCAACTGTTCTTGAAGTGACACAGCCGGCACTGGCCGATCCGACACTTTACGGACCCAGGGCCAACCTGATGTGGTCCTCGACAATCGCACATATCGGCCTGCTCGGTATGGGCCGGCAGGAAGACTGGAGTGCACACGCGCTCGAACATGAGCTGAGCGCCCTTTACGATGTCGCTCATGGAGCTGGTCTTGCCGCACTTTATCCTGCCTGGATGCAATACCTGCTGCCGCACGATCCAAAACGCTTTGCGCGCCTGGCTGTGCGTGTGTTCGGTGTCGACCCGGCCGGTCTGGACGACCTGACGATCGGCAAACACGGTATCCGCAGGATGGCGGCATTTTTCCGCTCAATCGGGTTGCCGACCAATCTGAAAGACCTGGGAACCCGCCATGAAGACATTGGCTTGCTGGCCCAAAAGGCCAAACGCAATCCGGACGGCAGCTGCGGTTTCTATCTGCCTTTACAGGACAAGGACATCACCGCCATCTACGAGCTGGCCTATGACTGGACTGAAGACCTGCTGGATCGCTGACCGCAATCAGTTTTCAGTCCCTGGTGCTGTAGCGATAAACCGTTGTATGACGGTAAGGTTGCCCCGCTTCCAGAATAGGGCTCGGGAAAGTGGCGATGCGCGGTGAATTGGGGTAATACTGCGTTTCCAGGCAGAATCCGTTGCGGTATTCGTAATATACGCCTTCTTTGCCTGTATCTGGCCGCATGAAATTGCCACTGTAAAACTGGACGGCCGGCATGGTCGTTTCGACAGTCATGACTCGGCCGCTTTTGGGATCAAAAGCTTGCGCACAAGGCCGCAGTGTGCCTGTTCGGCCACGAACGATAAAGTTATGATCATAGCCTTTTCCTGCTTTGATCATAGGGTCGTCAGCGTTAATTCGATCACCGATGCGGCGCATTGTCCTGAAATCGAGCGCTGTTCCGGCCACTTCGGCGATCCGTCCGTCCGGCAGACAGGCATCGTTGATCATGGTGAATTGGTCCGCTTCAATCATCAGCTGATGATTCAGGATCGTACCGCTTCCCTGGCCTGACAGGTTGAAGTAGCTATGATTGGTCAGATTGATAATCGTTTTGCGGTCACACAGGGCTTCATAACTGATCCGCAACTCGTGCTCTGCGGTCAGTGTATAGGTGACCTGGACATCCAGATTGCCCGGGTACCCTTCTTCTCCATCTGTGCTGCGATAATAGAAGCGGACAGATGGTCCGTTCGCTGTTACGAATGGATCGGCCAGCCAAACAGCCCGGTTGAACCCCTTCAGGCCGCCATGCAGATGATTGGACCCGTCGTTTCTGGCCAGCTGGTAAACATTGCCGTCCAGCTCAAATGATGCATCTTCGATACGGTTGGCGAAACGTCCGACCAGGGCGCCATGATAGGGATTCGTCTTGCGCTCATAGCTTTCCAGGTCTTCATAGCCCAGTACGATATCCTGGAGCTGGTTATTGCGATCCGGCATCAGAAGCCGCTGCAAAGCCCCGCCATATGACAGCAGTGTACAGAACGTGCCGTCCTCGTGCCCCAAGGTGTAACTGTGAACTTCCAGGCCGTCCTGAGTCCGGCCAAAGGGTCTGACAACAATACTCATAGTGGTACCTCTCCCTATTCCATAATATAAATCAGTTTATTTATGAACAGTCTTAACCGCTTTCAAGTCTCAATATCAGATCAGGAATATTCATGATCGTTCTTCTGCATGGTCTGCTGGTTTTTATTGACTGAAAAGCCACAATGAATCGCATTTTGAGGGCAAACAACAGCGCACTCGCCACAGCGGATGCATTCGGGACCATTCCCGTCGTAAGGAATCGGGACTGCCATGGGACAATGGCGGGTGCAGGCGCCGCAGTGATTGCAGCGCGTTTCATCAACCGTAACCCGGTAGAGGCTGATCCGGTTGAAAAAACCGTAGATCGCCCCAAGCGGGCACAGGTAGCGGCAGAACGGGCGGTAGATCAATAGAGACAGAACGATGACCGCCAGCAAGACTGACAGTTTCCAGCTGAACAGCCAGCCGGCCAGCGCGCGCAGGTTGCTGTTGGCCAGAAGGAGCGGGATGCCTGCCATCAGCGTCCCTGAAGGGCAGACATACGTACAGAAGGCCGTGATGCCATATCCGGTCACCCAGCGCAGGATCAGTGGCATCAAGATAACGAGCGCCAACAGCATCAGCACCTTCCCGCTGAGCAGGATCCTGCTCAGGTTCCTCTTCTTCTCTGGATGAAGCTTCGGCAGCGGAATCTTATGCAGGAGATCCTGAAACCAGCCGAACGGACAGAGCCAGCCGCACACATAACGACCGAGGAGGGTGCCGAACAAGACCAGAAATCCGAACACGTAAACTGGTATACGCCAGAACGGGTCTGAAAATCCATTTTGCATGCTGCCGATCGGGCAGGCACCCAGAGCGCCAGGACAGGAATAGCAGTTCAGCCCCGGCAGGCAGACATTTTTCAGAGGCCCCTGGTAGATAGTGCCATTGAAAAATCCTGACAGATTCGCATTGCCCAGCAAGAGGGCAAGCGCCTGCACAGCAGTCCGGCCCTTTTTCTGTTTTTTGATGTCAGCCAATACCAATGCACCCCAGACAAATCTGAATCGCGCGCTGCAAGACCAGCCTCGCTTCTCCACGCAGCAGTCCGATCAACAGCAGGGCGACTCCGGATGCCATCACGAACCGCCTTGTCAGGATATGTTCAGGCGACAGCTGCCTGATTGTCATCTTATGATTGATCATTCAGGCATCTCCTTAATCCGCTCGCGAATCATGCTCGCCTGTTCTTGTCCGGCAGCAGGACCTGACCAGGAGAAATACCGCATGACCAGGTAGAACACCGCGAAGGCAATGGCGCCAAGTACTGCACCGATCAAAAGCAGCCATTCCGGGCGCGTGGCTTTCGTCCACAGAGCCAGATAGTCAAGAATTCCGGCTGAAAATGTAAATCCATGCAGGATCTGCAGCTGAGCTGACAAAACCATCGAAAGCCCTGCCAGCAAGGCATATAAGATGTACAGCAGCGGGGAAATCAACAAGATGATGAAATCTGCAGGTTCCGTTATACCACCAACAAGTGATCCTGCAGCAGCCACTATAAGCAGCAGCAGCGGCAATGATCGCTGCGCATTCCGGCCAGCCAGCCAGGCAGCTGTCAGGGCTGCCGGAATCACGAACAGCATAATCGGGAAAAAACCTGCCGTGAATTGTCCGGCTGTCGGATCACCAGCCAAAAATCTGGTCAAGTCGCCTTGAATCAGAATTCCGTTTTGCGTCGTGAAATCACCCGTCTGCTGCCACAGCGTATGGTCCAGCACATGATGCAGACCGACCGGCAGGAGCAACCTGTTCAACAGGCCATAGACAAACAGGCCCATCTCTCCGGCCTGCGGAATCCATAATGCCAGCCTGATGAGATACTGCTCAGCCAGAAGCCACAGGTAACCTGATATGACACCGCCGATACCGGCAATCGGCATCTGCCAGACGACCAGGGAGCGCGGATTGAAAATCCGCACCAGGAGCGGTGATCGGATTTTGCGCTCTGTTATGCGAAACAGGCCGAAAGTCATAAACCCGGCTGCCAGACCGGTCAGCCAGCCCAGATCATAAGCAGACGCCGCCTCAGCCGGAGCATTGGCCTGTACGATGGCCATGCCAGCTGTTGTCCAGATAAGGGCTGACAATGCCGCAGCAAAGACCGCCAGGCCTTTTTCGTGGACAATCAGACCATTGACGATGCCGATGGCCACTAAAAGCGGTGCATATCGAAATACGATCAAACCGATCTGCAAGAGGATTCCGGCATAGGGAACGGAAAGGCGTGCCAACAGATCTGCGAGAACCATCACAATGCCGGCAAGTCCCAGGCAACTGAGCGGCAGGATCATCATGCTGCCGAACTGTATGTAGCACCGTTGCATTTTCCCTGGCAACTGAAGGACATTCTTGCGTGCCCCTGGTAGATGCCGGGCAGTCTTTTTCTGGTTATCAGCCGGAAGTTCTGTCGGCTGGGAATTATTGACATCAATCTCATCAACCGGTCCGGCTTCGCTGATCTCATCTACCGGGCCGGCTTCGCTGATCTCGTCAACCGGTCCGGCTTCGCTGATCTCATCTACCGGGCCGGCTTCGCTGATCTCATCTACCGGGCCGGCTTCGCTGATCTCGTCAACCGGGTCGGTTTGATGTTGTGTGTGCCTGAATAATGACAACAAACAGGAGCGAATGCGATTCAGCAGCAACTTCATCAAGAGGCGCCTCCGATCCAGAAATGCGATTCAGCTGAACCTTACTTTTAGGCCAGCAGTTTCTTTCGCTCATATTCTGACACAGGCAGCCTTGTGTTGCAAGCAATCAGGGCAACAGGCGGTCGATCATCTGGCGCAAGCTGTTCTGTATGGAATCCGCATAACCGGCCGTGCTCTCGATCAGTTTGCCGCCGGAAAAGACACTGAATTGCGGTATGGACTGTGCTTTGTATTGACTGGCCAGCGCCATGGCCTGGTCGACATCAATTTTAACGATGATGGCCCGACCTTCATATTCGATGGCAAGCTGCTCAACAAAAGGTGCTGCCAGACGACAGGGCGGACACCACTCGGCCCAGAAATCGACAAAAACCGGTTTATCTGCAGATGCGATAAACTTATTAAAATCTGCGATCGGCTCATGCTTGACAGTATCCTGTTCAACGATAAGCTGAACGACAGCGTTACCTGCTGTCGTACTCTGGGTACCGAGTTTCAAGATACCATCCTGGTACAAAACCATAAGGATGATGGCCAGGATGACGATGACCAATGCGGCTACGGCAAAGGGAAAGGCTTTTTTATAGTTCATATACGAACCTCCCGTCATAGGACACGAGGAGCCTTGTATCTGACAAGACCAAGGCTCCTCGCATATTTCACAGGGGTATCATATCAATAGGGACAGCGGTTGTTCTGTAATCTATATCACAGAAACAATCAATATTTCCGTTTGATTTTTTTAGAGGTTGTCTTATCAAATTCCGTATCTCTGAGTGTAAAATTGCGGATATACTTATAGGTTGTCAATGAATGGTTGACTTTGCGCACTTCCTCTCCGATCAGCTTGCGCACCGGTTCTGAAGCCAGAGCCACATCCCCCAGTGTCTCCTTGACTTTTTCTTCATTGGGAAAGATCTCGGCGGTGACGATCGTCTCCCCGTCTTCATCCTCAGTTCCGGAAACCAGGCTCTCCTGGATGTAATCGCTTTGGCTGAGCAAAAACTCTATTTCCTCCGGGAAAATATTTTTGCCATTTTTCGTCACGATGACGTTTTTCTTGCGGCCGGTGATTATAACGAAGCCATTGTCATCAAGATACCCCAGATCGCCTGTATGGAAAAACCCTTCGTCATCCATCACATCCTGCGTAGCTTCTTCATTCTCGTAGTAACCCAGCATCACATTCGGTCCTTTGCCGACAATTTCACCGATGCCATTTTCATCTTTGTCGACAATCTTGATCTCAACGCCTGGAAGCGGCAGGCCGGCTGCCTTGTCGTTGTAGTCGATATCACGGTTGAGAGCAAGAATCGGCGCACATTCAGTCAGTCCATAACCCTGGATGCTGAAAATACCAAGATCGCGCATGCCCTTGAGGATCGCCGGATCGATCGCTGCTCCGCCGGCGATCAAAAGGCGCAGGTGACCGCCAAAATTGTCATGGATCCTGGAAAACAGTTTTCTGCGTTTGTCTATACCGATCTTGCGCAGGCCATTGCTCAGCTTCAGACCGATCCGGAATTTCTTCGCCAGCTCAGGTTCAGCGGTAGCCGCCTTGATGATCCGTCTGTAAAACAGTTCCACCATCAGGGGTACGGCCAGCATGATCGTTACCTTGGACTCCTGCATGTTCTTCGTGATGTGGCGCAGCCCCTCACAGACTGCAATGGTGCAGCCACGATAGATCGGGCAGAGAAAACCGCAGGTGCACTCATAGGTGTGATGCAAGGGCAGCACGGATAAGAAGACATCATCATCACCGATATAGACCATCTGGCACATGGCCATGAGATTGATGCAGATATTGGCGTGGGACAGCATGACCGCTTTCGATTTGGCTGTTGTTCCGGACGTGAATAAAAGTATACTCAGGACTGAAGGATCGATTGTCGTTTCAACAAAACGCCTGTCACCGGCATCGAGTGCTCTTTGCCCTTCTTCCAGCCAGGTCCAGAATGACTGGTCGCCATCGTGCACTGTTGGATCATCCATACAGACATAGTATTGCACCTCCGGCAGCTGGCTGCGGATCGCATCAACTTCATGTTTCTTGCTGCCAGAATATATCAGCACTTCTGAGTGGGAACGATTGAGCAGACTCGCCAGTTCCCCCTGTGGCAGCTCTTTGTCAAGGGGAACGATAACGCCGACGCCGTTGACTGTTGCCAGATATGATACATACCACTCATAACGTGTCTCGGCCAGGATGGCGACGCGGCCCATTGGGAGCTGCAGTTTTTTCAGGTAAGTGCCAAATGCATCGACATCCCTGGCAAACTGGCTGTAAGTCACAGGGATATAGGGCTGACTCTTTTCTGTCTGGGAATCTGCCGGCGCGTTTTCCCGGTTGATAACGCGGGGATCCTTGACTAAAAAGGCTGGTTTGTCCCCGAAGCGTTCTGCACTCTGTTTTAACATGTCTCGCAGATCGTGGATCGGTCTGACTTCATATAACGGCACATTCTTCATAGCTCAATCCTCGTCTCTCCCAGTTTTATAGATCACCTCACAGAATAGGTGATATGATATCATTATAGCGGAACAGCCGCTGATATGGAACGATCAATCTCGTTGATATGGCTCTTTAACATGTGTTTTCACCGTTTTATGGGCAGTTAAGGAATTACTAACCTATGGATATCCCGAAGGAGTTGCTTGATGAATCCAGCGGACCGTCAAACGATTCACTGCCGTCGACCTGACAAGATTCCGGTCCGGCTGATCTGGTCAGGTGACCAACTGACCATTGACTGCTGCCTGAGGTTTAATCAAAGAGCACTGCGCACAGGTCCGGCATCAGATTCGAGTCGTACGTATGCCGAACTGATCAGCGAAGGCATCAAACGGCAC
>JAWSUP010000195.1:0-8121 GCA_033549405.1 Bacillota bacterium
CCGACCTGTTCGATCTCGCGGCTGATATCTGTCTCATCGATGTGTTCGTTCTTCAAAGTGGGAGAATCGAGCCGCAGATTGAAATGCTCAGCCCAGGCACAGCGCCAGATATTTTTATTGGCGTATTTGAAGGTCTTGTCTTCGATCTGAACAACCCGGGGCGGTCCGTCAAAATCGCGATGCAGTGCTTCTGTCGGGCAGTTTTTGATGCAATCGCCGCACATGTCGCACAAGACCGGTCCGTTGTAGAGCGGTGTCGGCGCCAGGGCGGCTTCGGTGACGACAGAAATAAAGCGGACCCGCGGGCCGTATTCCGGGGTGATGGCCAGTCCTGACCAGCCGATCTGGGATAGTCCGGTTGCTGCCGACGCATGGATGTGGGCCAGGTCGGGTGTGAACCAGCTGTCGACGCCGTCATATTTGCGGTAACGCCAGATGTTCGATGAGGCGATGCCAATCGCCTTGTAGCCATATTCTTCGAGCAGGCGAACGACCTTGTAGCCGGTCCGGTCTAAAAGGCTGTTCTGGTCCATCCAACCGCCAGGGCCGACATGATGCGGTGTTGGCTCGCCGCCCATTTCAGTCCAGGTATCGGTTATGTAGATGCCCATGACGATGACGCTTTGCGATCCTTCAAGGATTGCCATCGGCGAGAGTAAAAATGGTGCGTTCTGCCAGCGGCTGACAGGAGCAAAACCAACAACGTCCATGCCGTTCTGCAGCACGCAGCTCTTGATCTTTTCAGTCATAATGCGGTCGATCATATACATTCTCCCAATCATAAGATGATTTTTGGGTAAAGAATACCGGTTCCTGTTCCGTACGTGGGCAGATACAGGAACCGGCGTCCTTTTTGTTACATTCGGCATACCCCTGTCAGAGGGTAGCAGCTTTGGATCAGGCATGTATTTTATTACGTTGCCCTATTCATTAATTTATTTGAATGTGTCATACCAGTCGTTGACGGCTGCGAGTACCTGTTCGCCGCCGGATGCTTTCCACTTGCTGACAAATTCGTCAAACTTATCGATTGTCCAGGCACCGGTGATGATCTTGAGGAAGTATTCATCGCGCAGGTCGGTCAGGGCGCTGGAATACTCGGTGACTTCGGCGATCGGCGGCGCATAGTTCAGTGTCACGTCATACTTGCAGTATTCGGACATCGGGAAGTAACCGCTGGCAAAGCCTTTCAGCTTGACACGATTGAGGAAGTCTTTCTCGGTATCCCACATGTTGTAGTAGATTCTGTAGCGGATATTTTCAGCTTCGGCGGTCTGCTCGATGACACCTTCGGCGTTGACGTTATAGTGCTTGCCTTCCCAGCCATATGAGATGATCAGGCGGATGTCGTCAGAGATGCAGCGGTCGAGGAACATGATGGCTTCTTCAGTCTTGGCGCCGGCCGGGAAGAGGAAATAAACGCGGACCGGAGCATTGAGGTTAAAATATGTCGGCTGGCCATCGATGCCTTGCGGCGGTTTGATTACGGCATACTCGTAATCAACATCGCGGTCTACCAGTGAACCTTCCAGCTCTTTCATGGTTGTCCAGCCGGTCGTATACATGGCGCCGCGGCCATTGGTCATTTTCTCATTGGCGATCGTACCGGTGTTGACGGCAAATTCCTGGTCAACCAGTTTGCGGGCAAAAAGGTCGGCAGAAAATTCCAGCATCTTGCGGGCATTTTCGCTGATCCAGGTTGACACGAGCTTGCCGTTTTCAGGTTTATACTGCTCGTTAAGGCCGTAGGCGAGCTCGAAGACGCCCATCGACTTTGAGTGCGCGACATAAGGGATCGTGTCGTCGCCACCCAGTTTCTGTTCAAGAACCATTTCCAGGAATGCGACATAATCATCGAGCGTATTCATGGCCGGATTGCCTAGTTTTTCCAGCAGGTCCTGGCGTACGACGACACCGCTGCTGGAGAACTGATTCTGCGGCACCGGAACAGCGAAGTGCTCTCCGTTGAGTTCAACTGCTTTCCAGGTTGATTCAGAGACAACTGTCTTGATATTGGTTGTGGCATCGATGAAGCTGTCAACCGGTTCCAGCAGCCCCTGGTTTGTATAGTCGGCGAAGATATCCTTGCTGCCTGTGTACAGCATGTCTGGAGGATTGCCGGATGCCATGAGCATGTTCATCGCTTCACGCGCATTGTCACGGGGGGCGATGATCCAGTTGACGTCATAACCGGTCATCTCTTTGATGTAGTTGATGATCAGGTTGTTATTCTCATTTTCACCGGAAGGAAATTCTTCAACATTGGAAGGTCCATAGACGGTGATGCTGGGTTTGGGGCCCGGTGCGGTTGTCCCGGTCGTTGTCGTCGCTTTGGTTGTCGCTTTTGTCGTCGTTGTGCCGCCTTGTCCGGTTGTGGTCGTTGTACCGCCGGTGCAGGCTGCCATCAGGGAAAGTGTCAGCAGAACTGCCACAAGGATGGCGATGATTCTGATACGACTGTGCATACTGTGTCCTCCTTCGAATTTTGTGGTCTGTTACGCTTCTTCCCGCCGGATGCAGACCTGACACTGGCGGGTTTATCCTGAATCCTCAGTTGTACGATCTTCGGGTAAGAACGACAGCAAAGGCATTCGAGGCTACTGCTTGACAGCACCGACCGTGGCGCCTGCCACGAAATAGCGCTGCAGAAACGGGTAGACCAGCAGGATGGGAAAAGTCGCCGCGAAGACTGTCGCGCCGCGGATAGTCTCCAGGCTCAGTTCGTTCAGAGCATCGAAGTCATTCATGTTGACATCTTTGGATGCATTGACGATACCCCGCAGAAAAACCTGCAAAGTGCGCTTGCCCGTGCTGGTGATGTAGATCAGCGGATTAAGGTAGTCGTTCCAGTATCCGACCATGACAAACAACGAGATGGTTGCAATGCTGGGCAGAGCCAGCGGGATCATGATGCGGAACAGGATGCGGAGATTGCCGGCTCCGTCGATCCGGGCCGATTCTTCGAGACTGTCCGGGATGGTCGCGAAATAATTGCGCATGATGGTCAGGTTAAAAGCATTGACCAGGCCGGGAATATACAGTGCCTCAAGCTTATCGACCAGTTGGAACTGGCGGACGACCAGGTAGGTCGGGATCATACCGCCGGAAAACATCATGGTGAAAATGTAGAGGAAAAGGATGCCGCTGCGCCCGAGGACATGCTTGCGCGAAACCGTGTAAGCGACAAACAAGGTCAGCATTGTGTTCAGGGCTGTTCCGGCTAATGTTACATAGACAGAATTGCCCATACTGCGCCAGAAGCTGTTGTTGGTCAGGATGTACTGGTAAGCTTTGATATTGAATCCTTTCGGAATCAGCCAGACCTGGCCGGATACCACAAAACCTTCAGAGCTGAGTGATTTTGCCAGCACATTCATGAATGGAAAAAGGCAGATAGCGCCGACAAAAGCCAGTACAGCATAGTTGAAGAATCGGAATATCTTGTCGCCCCTGCTTTGAATGATGCTCATATCTGTCTCCTTACCACAATGTCCGTTCGCCGAAAGCGCGGGATGTGTAATTGGCGCTGACCAGCAAGATGAAGCCGATGACGGAAGAGAAAAGTCCAACAGCCGAGGAGTAGCTGTATTTCATGTTGGTCAGTCCGACGCGATAGACGTAGGAACTGATCACATCACCGACGTCATAGACGACAGGACTGTAAAGGACCAGGATCTGCTCGACATCGGACCCGAGCATGGCGCTGAGCCTGAGCATGATTATGAAAAAGATGGTCGGTCGGATGCTTGGCAGTGTGATGTGCCACATGCGGCGAAAGACACCGGCGCCATCGGCGCGCGCCGCCTCGAAGAGGTCTGTGTCGATCGACATGATGGCCGACAGGTAGACAATGGAGCCCCAGCCGGAATTTTTCCAGGCATCGGAGATAACCAGCATGCTGCGGAAGTAGCGCGCCTCGGCCAGCCAGACCACCGGATCGCGGCCAACCAGACCGAGAACGCTGTTGACCATGCCCTGGGTCGACAGCAGGTTCATGAAAATGGCGCCGATAACAACCCAGGACAGGAAATGGGGAAGATAACTGAGCGTCTGGACGGATCGTTTGAAGGTGCGATTCTTAACCTCATAGATGGCAAGCGCCATGATGATCGGGATCGGGAATTGAAAGATCAGCCGGTATAAGTTGAACAGCAATGTGTTGCGAAAGATCCTGAAGAAGTCCGGGGAATTGAATAGATGCTTAAAATGCTTGAGACCGACCCAGGGACTTGCCTCGATGCCAAGCCGGATGTTGAAGTCCTTGAAGGCAATCTGGATACCATAGATGGGCAAGTACCTGAAAATGAACAGAATGGCTAATGCCGGCAGGATTAAAAGATAAAGGTCGGTGTTGATCAGGATTTTATGGAGCAGTCGCTTTTGTTTATTTAAGCGCAGTTTTCCAGATGAACTTGATTGCCGCATGCAACAACCTCTTTCTTTCGTGATGATGGCCAACAAAAGCAGCTTGCCTTCATAGACAAGGTCGATTATAACGGCAAAAGCAACAAATAGGTATGGGATAAACCTACGATCTATATGACAATTACCCATGAATTCATAGATCTGTCATATGAATGACAATATTGTTAAAACCTTTCTTGCGCGCTACAAGACGGCCGCCTGATGATCATTCGCTTTCGAAAGTTGAATAATCAACGGGCAGGACGATCTCGACACAAGTCCCGGATGCATTAGAATAAAGGTAATTCAGGCCGTAGTTTTCACCATAGAAAACCTGGATGCGATGGTGCACGTTCTGCACGCCGTAGCCGCGGCCTTTGGCAGTCAAGACTGAAGAACGAATCTCTTCAGGCATACCGATGCCGTCATCGGTGACGCGGATTCGCAGGGTGTCGTCGGTGCATGATGCAGAAACGGTGACAGTCCCTTTGTGATCCGGCTTTTGCTGTATGCCGTGAATGATGGCATTCTCGACCAGCGGCTGGAGGATGAAGCGCAGCATGGGGATGGTCGCGAGCTTACCGGGGATGTCTTTGATGAACGTGATGGAATTGTCGTAGCGGAAATTCTGCAGCTGCATGTACAGTTCGATATGGCGCACTTCCTCATCAAGCGATATGATGCGATTGCCTGTCCCCAGCGTGCTGCGGAAAAACCGGGCCAGGATTTCAACCTGGCGGACGACCTCGCCGGCTCCCGCCCGCAACGCCTTGAATTTGATCACATCCATAATATTGTAGAGAAAATGCGGCTTGATCTGATTTTCCAGCGCCTTCAGTTCCGAATACTGCAACAGCACCTGTGTGCGGTAACGTTCATTGATCAGGTCGCGGATTGTCCCGCTCATGCTGTTGAAACTGGACTGCAGAGAACGAATCTCGCGGTCACCGGACAGCTCGATCTGCCTGCCATAGTCGCCGCTTTCGACAAATTTCAGATGGTCGCTCAGTTCGCCGAGGCGCCGGGTCATGCGGCTGAAGTAGAGCAGGGCAACCGAGACGGCCAGGAAGGCAAAAAACAAGCTGAACACCAGGGAAAGGGTTGCCGTCTGATAGGAGCTCTGCAGAACGACCTGGCGTGACACCAGTGTGATCAAGGTCCAGCCGACATCATGGATCGTCTCGCTGATCACCAGATAATCGTCGCCGGCGAAAGACAGTGTGGGCTGATCGAGCCGGTTGATGTCCTCCATCGCATAGGAGATCAGCTGTTCGTTGCTGTCAGCCCGCTTCAGGAACGCCTGGCTGCCGTCATGGACGAAAACTGTGGCATTGTATTTGATTTCCAGATCAAACAGGATCTGCTCCAGTACAGACGCATCGATGCTGGCGACGACCAGACCGAGCGGATCCTGGCCCCAGGGGATGCCGTTGACGCTCTGCAGGACTGTGTAGAGGTTACGTTCCCTGAGCGGGAAGACCGGCCTGGTGACCGGTGGCAGAATACCCCTGATCTCGCCGCCTGAAAAAACACCCATTATATCCTGTGGGATCTGGTTGAAGGGGAAAAATTTGACGCGCTCCCCGGTCAGCAGGACCGGCTGATCAAGATAGAGCATGAAATTGAGTCGACTGTCCATGTTGTGCAGGTTATCGATCATATGTGTCATGTAGGTCAGGCAGTCGATCACTTCAGCCTTGCTCAGCCAGCCATAACGCGCTTTTCTGAGATAAGAGACCAGGGTCGGATCAAATGCAATGAACTCGCAGTACGTCTGCGCGTTGCTGATGTTGCTGCGCAGGATGATCTCGGTCTGCTGCAAAGCGCTGACCATATTACGTCTGGCCGTGTCCTCGTTGATCCGGATGAAAACGAAGTTTGAGAAAGCCCAGATCAACAAAGACGGCAGCAGGATCATGACCAGAACGAAGACGATCACTTTCTGGCGCAGCGAATAGTTTCTGTGTCGTGGCGATACGGCCGGTTGTGCGCTTTTCATATCAGAGCATTTCCTTAAAATCGTAAGGTGTGACGCCATAGAACTTCTTGAACTGTCTGGAAAAATAGTTGGCATCCATGTAACCGACCGCGTGAGCGACTTCATTGATGTACATCGGGGAAGAGGCAAGCATTTCGCGTGCCCGCTGCATGCGCTGCTGGGTGATGTAACTGTTGATGGTCTTACCGGTCTCCTGGCGGAAGAGCAGACACAGGTAGTTTTCAGATACATAGCACTTTTTGGCCAGGCAGGCAATGGTCAGCTTTTTTCCCAGGTTACTGTCGATGTAGGTGCAGATGTCCCGGATGACCTTGCGCACATTCTGGATTTCCAGTTCACTTTGCCGTTCATCCGCTTTCAGGTCGATTTCGCCGCGGGCCAGACGTAGTTTGTAGACTGTCTGATCCAGCACGGAAGCGAATTCTGCCATGTCGATCGGCTTGAGGATATAATCGACCGCATTGATCTTGAACGCGTGCTTGAAATACTGGACATCCTGGTAGGCGCTAATTAGAATGATTTCGGACATATTGCCGTTGTCGCGCAGCCTTGACACCATATCGAGACCGTTCAGCCGGGGCATGACAATATCTGTAACGATGATGTCGGGAGACAGCTCCTGGACCAGCTGGTAGGCCTTTTCGCCATCATCGGCTTCAGCTATGACAGTGACACCATACGCTGCCCAGTCGAAAAGGTCGCGCAAACCTTCGCGGATGACGATCTCATCATCGGCGATCAGTGCTGTATACATGAAGGCATCACCTCGGTTTCCTTTTATGCCTCTGGCCTCTTAATTGCTGGCTATTATCATACCATGGACACAGGCGGCTGCCAAAAGCAAATTTTTGAGTCCCTGGTTACACAGCCCTGTTATTTTTTCGTGATTTTTGATAAATAATTGTTGACGCTGCCGGAAACCTGCTCTACAATGTAGCTGTTTGGTATTGAAAAACAAAATACCGAATAATTCAGCAATATCGAACAATTGCATCATTATTAAGTGGAAGTTTACCAAAAACGGACAAGAGGGACAAAAATCAAAGACAAGTTGCCCGTAAGCGGGCTAATGAGTTATTTCTTGCCTTTGAGAGGAGGAATCTATGCTTCAGTTCAAACAGGAGATCCAGCAAGCCGCCAAAACCGCCCAGGCCGATCTGATCGGTTTCGCCGGACGGGACCGGTTTACTGGTCTCGCACCAGACAAGAACCCTTTTTCTTTGTTTCCGGACGGGCAGACCGTCATCCTGATCGCCCGCCGTATTACCCGCGGCACCTTGCGTGGTGTCGAAGAGGGCATCAACTTCGGCGATTACAGCATGTTCGGCAAGGGCTGGCTGGCGGATGAATTCGTTTCCCGCTCGGCTTACGATCTTGTCACCTTCATCGAGCGTGCCGGTTATGAAGCGATGCCGATCGTACCAGAAAAGCAGGTGGCAATCCCCGGTGTGGCCGAGTCGGTCAATCCCGATTTCCGGTATGCGGCCGTCGCCTGCGGTCTCGGTGAAATCGGCATGGGCGGAGAAGTGCTTACACCGCGGTTTGGACCGCGGCAACGCTTCGCCATGATCATCACTGACGCGAAACTGCCGGATGATCCGTTGCTCAAAAAGCCGGTCTGTACCCGCTGTGGCCGTTGCATCAGCATCTGCCCGCTGCAGGCGCTGGACGGCGATAAAATCGAGACTGTCTCTATCTGCGGCATCGAGATGCCGGTT
>JAWSUP010000196.1:0-8061 GCA_033549405.1 Bacillota bacterium
GCCGAAGTTGTGGACGGCGCGGCCAAATCACACATCAAGGACATCTTCGGCTTTGAGATGATCACTCAGAATGTCTTTACAACCGCCGAAATCGATCGCAACATCTGGACAGTCGGGATGCTGGATATGCTGACCCGCTTTATCGCAGAAGATTCGCGCGGCGAACACTACCGCGAACTGGACTGGTCGCCGGAATACGAAGCGGCACGCAAGGATACCAGTGACGCAACTCAGTCAGCGTTATAGAGAGACCACAAAATGAGTGGTCTGAAGGGAGGGATCGCTCAATGACCATGATCGACCGCAACATATTGTTTCGCAGCTTTGATGAACAAAAGGACCTGATGGAAGACCGCATCCAGCTCGGTATCGAGAGTTATCGCAAAGGGTACGGACGCCTGAATTTTGTCGACCAGGCAGGACAACCGGTGCGCGGCGTGAAGGTGTCCGTGCGCCAGAAATCGCATGACTTCAAATTCGGCGCCAATATCTTCAAATTGAACTGCTTTGACACCCAGGAAGAGAACCAGCGCTATGAAGAGGCGTTTTTTAATCTGTTCAACTACGCTATCACTCCCTTCTACTGGAACACATTTGAACCAGAAGAAGGCAAGATGCGTTTTGATAAAGACAGCCCGTTTATCGATCGGCGTCCCCCTCCGGAGGCTGTTCTGGAATTCTGCCGTCAGCACGGCATCCGGGTTAAGGGCCATCCGCTTTTCTGGGCCCTGATGCTCCCTGACTGGCTGCCTCAAGATCAAGAGGCTGTAAAACCTTATCTGACACGGCGGTTGCAACAGATTGCAGCCCGTTACGATGGTGTGATCGACTGTTTTGATTGTGTCAATGAATCAACAGAAGTGCCTTTGCTGCGGGAAGAGCCAAACGTGAACAGCAGGCATTACCGCAACAGCATTCCATTGGACGGCAATTATGTCGCATGGACCTTCCGCCAGGCGGACCGCTTTTTTCTGAACAGTCCGCTGGTCATCAACGAAACGACTTCTGTCTGGCTAAAATTCAAACAGGAATTGTCCCCCTTCTATATGCAGATTGAAAACCTGCTCAGCCAGAAATGCCGCATCGACAAGGTCGGCCTGCAGTACCACCTCTTTGTCCCTCAAGAACAATATGCCGATGGTGCTGCACAGGTCTTCAATCCGTCCCACCTTTATGCGGTGATGGACTGCTACAGCCGACTGGGAAAGCCTCTGCAGATAACAGAAATCACAGTTCCGGGATACGGAGACAACGGCGACGATATCCAGGCAGAAGCACTGTACAACCTGTACCGCATCTGGTTCAGCCAACGCGATGTCGAGGCGATCGTGTACTGGAATCTGGGTGACAATTGCGCGATCGTGCAGGACGGCTGGGCTGAAGACAAGTACAAGGGCGGGCTCTTGCGCAGTGATTTCTCGGAAAAGCCTGCCTACGCGGTGCTGCAGACCCTGATCCAGAAAGAATGGCAGACGAACCTCGATTTGGAAACCGCCGATTCATTCCTGTATTTCAAGGGCTTTTACGGGCAGTATGAAATTACGGCAGAGCGGGAAGGCCAGGTGGTCAACCGTGAGCTCCGGCTCAGTAAAAACGGGTTTGACACTTTTACCTTGAGTTTTCCTGAAGTCTGTTAACTGAACACTATAATCCCTGACAAGCAAAAACGGAGCAATCATTTGATCGCTCCGTTTTGCCTTCACTCAGCTCATCCCCGCAGCATAAAGTCCGGGTAGCTCTCCGAGCCGTGTTCGTAGATGTCCAGGCCCGCTGTCTCCTCTTTTTCACTAACGCGGAGTCCAACTGTTTTGTTGATAATCTTGAAGAGAACATAGCCGCAGGCGAAAGTCCATACCGCCACTGCTGACACTCCGATGGCCTGAATGCCCAGTTGTAACAGGTCACCGCCATAAAACAAGCCTGCAGGAATACCGCCGAAATTATCAGGTATGGCGAACAGCCCGACAGCCAGTGTGCCAAACACACCGTTCATCAGGTGAACAGGAACGGCGCCAACCGGATCGTCGATTTTGAAGACTTTTTCCAGAATGGTGACACCATAAACAACGATGACTCCGGCCACGATGCCGATTGCGAGCGCACCGGTGTTGCTGACGACTGCGCAGCCGGCCGTGATGGCGACAAGACCGCCGAGAACACCGTTGAGGGTCAGGCCAACATCAGGCTTTTTGAAGCGGATCCAGGACAAGAACATGGCGCTGAGACCGCCGGTTGCGGCAGCCAGATTGGTTGTCATGGCGATGTCGCCGATCTCTGGAACCAGGGCGACCGTACTGCCAGGATTAAAGCCGAACCAGCCGAACCAGAGGATGAACACACCGAGCGCGCCCAGGGTGATGCTGTGACCGGGAATCGCATTGGGGGAACGATCTTTGTTAAACTTACCGATACGGGGGCCCAGGATCATGGTGCCGACCAGGGCACACCAGCCGCCGACTGAATGGACAACAGTCGAGCCGGCAAAATCATGGAATCCCAGTTCCGCCAGCCAGCCGCCGCCCCAGGTCCAGGCGCCGACGATCGGGTAGATAATCAAAGAGATGACGGCCGAGTATAACAGATAAGAAACGAATTTCGTTCGCTCTGCCATGGCGCCGGACACAATGGTCGCTGCAGTCGCGCAAAAAACTGTCTGGAAAAAGATGAAGTAACCTTCACCGATCTGTGTCGGATCTAAAAACCCGGTGGTACCGATCAATCCCCATTTTTTGGCGCCATACATCAACCCATAGCCAAAGAGCAGGAAAAGGACTGAACCGACACAGAAATCCATCGTGTTCTTCATGATGATGTTGCCCGCATTCTTTGCCCTGGTAAAACCAGTTTCGACCATGGCAAAACCTGCCTGCATAAAAAAGACTAAAAATCCGGCCATCAGGGTCCACAGGATATCGGCATTCTTGACCAATGCCTCTACAGTTGCTGTCATGTCTGTCACGTTTATCATCCTTTCATACTGCCGCCATCAGGCTGCAATCCTCTTAGTCAGGCTGTTACAGGGCACTATCGCCGCGCTCTCCTGTACGGATCCTGATCGCATCGACCACATCATAGACAAAGATCTTGCCATCACCGACAGCTCCCTTGGCGAGCTGCTGGCAGATCTTATTGATCATGATTTCAGCCTTGTCGTCCTGAGTGACCGTTGTAACACTGATTTTTGGCAGCAGATTGACCATGTACTGGGTGCCGCGATATTGGGCGACATAGCCCTTCTGATTGCCATAGCCCATCAGGTTATTGACCATGACACCTGAGGCGCCACATGCCTCCAAAATAGTCTTGAGTTCTTCAAGCCGTTCCGGTTTGATGATGATTTCGAGCTTCTTCATAGCCAGACCCCTTTCAAAAAATTGCCGGCATACAGGAATAAAAGGCAGCCGGCCGGCCGACTTCCCTTTTATTTCTGACACACCTTCATGCCTTAGAATTGCCAAATCGGAACGGATATTCCGATCAGATCTTGAAAAAGAAAAAGCGCCTGGCCGACGAATCGGTTCAGCGCCTTTGCTTTGTCTGGTGCCATTATAGGGTGGAAAACATAATTCGTCAAGTAAATCTGCAAGATAAAATATCAAATCATGCAAATGACGAATGCTTATTGACCAAAAGCAAACTATATGCAGCAGTATATACAGAAACAGATATCATAAATGAATCATGAAGAGCATAAACTTGCATAATGCTGCAGTTGTATGCGGAGGGTGCGTTCAGAAATAAACGGGAAAAAGACCAGGCATATTCCTGCCAGCTACTTACCAGTCAAATAGCGCCCAGTCCGGATCGGCATCCCGCCGGGTGGTTTCACGGATGACCAGACTGGCCGGCAGGCGCACTGCGCGCGGCATAGCATCTGTCGCCGATCCTTCGATGCGATCGATCAGGCAGGCTGCAGCCTGGCGTCCCATCTCAGTCTTGGGCACATCAATGGTGGAAATCGATGGCCGGACGACCGACGCGACAAACGTGTTATCATAGCCGACCAGGCGGATATCTTCCGGAATCTTCAAACTGCGCTCCCGCAATGCATGGCAAGCGCCGGCTGCCATCTGGTCATTGGCGGCAAAAATACCATCAAAGGCGATATCCTGAGCGAGAAGTCTCCCGGTTGCCCTGTAACCGCTCAGCTGGCTGAAATCACCAGCAGTGACCAGTGCCTCATCGAATGTCATGCCTGATTGTGCCAGAGCGCGCCGGTAACCCAGCAGACGGTCCTTAGTAAGACTGGAATGCAGTGGGCCTGTGATATGGGCGATACGGCTGCAGCCACAGCTGATCAGGTGTCCGGTCGCCAGACAGCCGCCTTCTGTTCCGTCCACAAAGACGGAATCGAGCCCATAGTGCGACAAATCCAGCTCGAGTCCGACGACAGGCGTGTGATAACCGCGGTGTGATAGTCCGGACAGGTTCAGAAAATAAGTCTCATCGTTTTTGTCATGGGATGTGTCCAGGATGATGCCGCTGACCCGCGACTGGACCAGGCGGCGGATGCAGCTGATTTCCCGTTCCGGGTCATCGCGCGTGTCATGCAGGACAAGATCGTATCCAGCCGTTTCGATCACCTGATTGATCCCGTCGATGACATAAGGATAGAAAAGGCTGGTGATGCGCGTTGTGATCAGGCCGATGGTGCGCGTGTGCTTTTTTTTCATGTGGCTGGCCAGCGGGTCTGCCTGGTAGCCGAGTTCATTGATCGCTGTGAGCACCCGTTGGCGCAGAGGCTCACTGACATTGCGCGTGCCATTGATGACATTGGACACCGTGGCAATCGATACACCAGCCCGGGCGGCAACTTTTTTGATTCCTGTCATGCGATACCATCCTGAAAAACGTTTTTCAAACCAGTCTCATTTTATGCGGCTTCAAGGCTACAGTCAAGCCCCCTGAACCTGGTATTTGTGCAGAAGAGCTTTAACATAGTCGGTTTATTAGCCAATAAATCGAATATATGGCCGTCAATTGACTGAAAAACGTTTTTCAACTAAGATGGGGATAGTGTAGTGAACAATTGAGAAGCCAGCTACGAACACGATCGCATACAGCCACCATGCATAACCTTGTATCGCATTAATTCGGAGGATTTTCCAATGAACTGGTACGCAAAAAGTTTCCGACGCAACCTGATCGATATGCACATCGATGACTGGGATGAGACATTCCTCAGTGAATTTGACCCGGACCAGTACTTCGACTGCCTGCGCCGGGCGCACATCCAGAGCCCGATGATCTACCTCCAGTCGCATGTCGGCTTGTGCAACTGGGATACGCAGAGCGGACGGACACACCGGGCTTTCCGGGACGACAACAAAGTCAGGCGGCTCATCGATCTGTGCCATGGCGCCGGCATGGATGTCATCGCCTATTACAGCCTGATCTACAATAACTGCGCATACGCAGACCATCCGGAATGGCGCATGTTGCACAGCGACGGCTCACCCAGCCGATCAGACCTGGCACTTGGATTCATGAACGGCGGGCGTTACGGCCTGGTCTGCCCCAACCAGCCCGGCTACCGCACCTTCCTGCAACAGCAGTTTGCCGAGTTTTGCACAGAATACACCTTCGAAGGCCTCTTTCTGGATATGACCTTCTGGCCGATGGTCTGCCACTGTAACGCCTGCCGCAGCCGCTACCGGAACGAATCCGTCCGAGAAATCCCGGAAACAGTAGATTGGCAGGATGACCGCTGGATCCACTTCCAACTGGCGAGACAACGCTGGCTTGGTGAATTTGCTGTCTGGTGCAGCGCGGAGATCAAAAAGCATAAGCCGGAGGTTGCCATCGAACACCAGTTCTCAACCGTTTGCCAGCAATGGGGTCGCGGTGTTGATGAGAAAGTGAACGAAGCCAATGACTATGCCGGGGGAGATCTGTATGGCGGTCACCTGGAGCAAAGCTATATCTGCAAGATCTATCGCGAAGCGACCCGCAATCAGCCCTTTGAATATATGACATCGCGCTGTGATCCGTTCCTGCGTGTGCATACGACGACCAAGACACTGCATGACCTCAAACTGCACAACTACCTGACCCTGGCCCATCACGGCGCTTTTCTCGTGATCGATGCCATCGACCCCGTCGGTACAATCAATCCGGCTGTCTACGACCGCATCGGTCAGGTCTTTCAGGAGAGCATACCATACGAGCCATTTCTGACCGGCGATCTGGTCAGCGAAGTTGCCCTGATTATGAGCTACGACAGCAAATTCAACTATGACGCCAAACCGGACAATCCTGATCAGGCGGATCAATCACACCCCCAATTGAAGGCACAACTTGGTATGGCCCGAATTCTCAAGGACTTGCGCATGACCTTCACCGTCCTGCCCAACAACCGCCTGGAAAGGCTGCAGGGCAAGAAACTGGCCATCCTGACCGATGCCGCCCTGCTGCGCCCTGAGGAAATCGACACGCTGACCGACTTCGTTGCTGCAGGCGGCAGCCTGTACCTGTCCGGTACGACAGACGCGCGACTGGCTGAGCGTCTGCTCGGAATCAGGCGGATCGGCCTGACGCAAGAAACGAGCACCTACCTTGCACCGACAAACGCAGGCCAGATTTCCTTTGGCGAGGAATACTCAGCCCGGTACCCGGTCAGTGCTCCCGGCAAACAGGTCCTGGTCACCAATCCGCTGGGCCATTCAGTCCTGGCAACCGTCACCTTGCCCTATACCGATCCGGAGGATCGCTCCGTGTTTGCTTCGATCCATTCCAACCCGCCCGGCAGACCGACTGAGTATCCGGCTGTTATCTTGGGGCGACATGGTAAAGGTCAGGTCCTGTGGCTGTCCTGCGCGCTTGAATCCAGCCGGCAAGAATCTCTGCGCGGCGTCGTCACACGCCTGCTGACCCAGCTGGCCGAACCGTCCATCCTGCAGAGTGATGCGCCGGCCTGTGTCGAGCTGACGCTGTTCAAAGATGAAGGGCGGTATATCCTTCATGCCGTCAACGTCCAGGAAACATCACCTGCATTGCCCATCGGCGCATTCAGCATCGCATTGAATATTGAACAAGCGGTTCGCCAGGTCCGCAGTGCGCCATGTCTGGAACCTGTCGATTTCGAGCAAACCGGTCAGGGAATCCGCTTTACCTTACCGGGACTGGATCTTTTTGAGACCTGCATCATTGAATTTTAGGGGCAACTAATGAGGGATTGTACATGAACAGCCCCTTACCAAAAAGGAACCTGTCGGGCGATCCGGTATTGCCGGGCAGAATCTATCAGAAAGGGTTGAAGACATATGAAAAAAAGACTGCTGGAACAGGCGATGGAGCAGGGACAGGGCATCCTGCGCCTGGCGCCAACCTGGGTGCCGCGCTCATTTTGCCGGCCGGGAAAAAGGATTAAGCTGCATCCGAACGACTACTACAGCCTGGGTCTTGTCCGCGGCGGCATCGATGAGCGTTGGCTGGCATCGACAACCCCGGCCGACAACGGGCCGGGAACACCAGAAGACGAAGGACTGAGCTATGTGGTCATCGACGCGGCAGGCAAGGAGCGGATTCTCCTGCGCGATGCCGTGTCCATGCTCAAAGGCGACCTGATCGGTCAGAAGCTGTGGCAGGACTATCAGCACTGGCCCATGTTTTCCAAATTCTTCGACAATGCAGGCCCGCTGCCGCACCACATTCATCATCGTGATGAGCAGGCAGCCAGGGTCGGCCAGAGCGGCAAGCCGGAGATGTATTTTTTCCCTGCCCAAATGAACAACCATGGCGGTGAGTTTCCGTTCACCTTTTTCGGTCTCAATCCAGAAGTGACAAAAGAACAGGTCCGGACATCCCTGGCCGCTTTCGGGCGCGGCGACAACAAGATCCTTGACCTGTCGCGTGCTTATAAACTGGTCCTGGACACTGGCTGGGATGTGCCGCCCGGGGTCCTGCACGCCCCCGGCAGCCTCTGCACATATGAGCCGCAATTCGCCAGCGATGTCTACGCCATGTACCAGTCGGTCCTGTATAACGGCCAATGTGTATCAGAAGATCTGCTCTGGAAGAATTCACCGCCTGAAGAAATCGGCAATATCGACTACCTGATCG
>JAWSUP010000197.1:0-8020 GCA_033549405.1 Bacillota bacterium
CGGTTGGCGTCGTTTGGTAAGTCAGGCGAAAAATGCGGATGAAATGCCTCAATGACATCGGGATCTCCGCCGCGATAGCGGTCACACACAGAGGCTGCAGGTAGTTTTGCTCAATCTGGGCAAAGGCGCGGGCCAGCGGCAGAAAACAGCAGTCCTGGCCGGGTTTTTCCAGGCTGAAGACGCGGCACAGGCAGGCGATCATGGCCTGGAAATATGACAGCAAGGCTTGTTCATTTCCCTCCTGCAATGCATTGCTTTCCGTCTCCATGGCGCGCAGCAGGTCCAGGGGCAGCGCCATCTGGCCCGGGCTCAGGTGCAGGTGGTTCTTGAAGCGATCCTGCCGCCGGTAAATCGGCTCAAGCACAAATAAAGCCTGAAACCCCGGCATTTTCCTTAACTCCGGCTGCAACACAGTAAAGATGGCCGGATCGTACATGATGTTATACAGCTCAAGCTGATCCGGCTGTATGAATCCGTGCGCCGTGTCGCCATGCAGAACATAGACATCGCCCCGATGAATCGGGTACGCGACGCCGTCGATCGTATGGATTGCGCTGCCGCCGGTGATAATCACCAGTTCGGAAAAATCATGCTGATGCATGGCAAAATCCCGCTCCAGGAAGGCGCGGCTGATCTTCAGCGGCAGGCGGCCGTGTTCCAGCAGATGGCGATTGAGCGGGCGATCAGCCCGGCTGATATCATGCGCATGTCTGAACATGTCACAATCATGCTAATATCCGGCCTTTTTGTCAAGTTATCTCAGCTGCGATTGTCAGATAATGGCAGATATAATGGCATAGTGATACATTAAATGCATGGGGGATTCATCATGTCAACAACCTGCGAAATCCAGACCCGTAAACAGCGTTGGTGCGACTTCCTGGAAAACACAAACTGCCCGCAGCACCTGTTCATCATAAACTGCGAACAGGATCAGCAGGCAAGGCCCAGGTTCTGGCCGGAATGCGCGTCAGAACACATCGAGTGGGCCTGGACCCGGTACGGGCGCAGCCGGGAGCAGATGGCCTGGCTGGAAGATGATGCACTGCCGTATCTGGACATGCTGACCGGCACAGAAATATTTGCCGAAGCATTCGGCTGCCAGGTCTACCGGCCGTTGGACAACAATCCGTTCGCCCTGCCGCTTATTCATAATGCCCGGGAAGCGGCTCGCATCAGGCCGGTCGACCTGATGTCATCAACATTGACCAGGCTCTTCGATATGGCAGACAAGCTGCGCGACCGCGCCGGTGAAGATGTGCTCTTCCGCCTTGTCGACATCCAGAGCCCGATGGACATTGTCGCCCTGATCTGGGACAAGAATGACCTGTACATTGCCCTGCTCGAAGAACCGGATGCGGTCAGAGAACTGGCTGCCATGGTTTACCGGTTGCTGACGGATTTTCTGGATGCCTGGTTTTGCCGTTACGGGACCGATTTCATCGCCCATTATCCTGATTATTATCTGCCCCGCGGTGTCAGTGTTTCTGAAGATGAGGTCGGGATCATCAGTCCTGCCATGTTCGACCAGTTCTTTATGCCGGAACTCGCCGCCCTGTCTGAACGCTATGGCGGCATCGGCATCCATTGCTGCGCCGATGCGGTTCACCAGTGGGACCGGTTCCTGGCCATTCCGGGACTTCGCCTGATCAACCTGGTCCAGCCAAAGCCTGTGATGATCCGCTCTTGGTCCCGTTTTGCCGAAGCCGTCGTCCAGTGGCCAGGCTGGGGCGGCGACGGCAAGCCCTGGGAGTGGCCGGCGCAGTATCCGGCCGGTAGTCGCATGGTACTCCCGGTCACAGCCAGATCACGGGAAGAAGCCATTGAACTCTCCTGTCGTCTGCAAGAAGCGTGCCGCAGATCGTGACCGGCGAAGGATCGTTCAGGCCTGCAGCCATTTTTGCAGCCAGGGATATGCCTTTTCACCCCAGATCCGATGTGCTCCGGGAAAGATTTCAAAGTCAAATCGTTCGTTCGCGTCTAGCAGGTGATAGACAGCCGAGATCCGCTCGATGGCTTCACGGGTGCTTGCGATGGGGAAAATCGGGTCTTCGCTGCCGCTTTCAACAAGCAGGGGGCAGGGGGCGATCAGCCCGATGACGTCCGGCATCTCGGCATGCCGGAGCAAATCGGGTATGAAGTTGTCGATGCAGTGATGCTTGGCCATGACGCTGCCAAGGAACGTATTGGCATAGCCGCTGACAACGGCAGCCCGGATTCTGCTGTCAAGGGCTGCGGCAAACGCGCAGACCAGCCCGCCGCCGGAGATGCCCATACAGCCGATCCGTTCCGGATCCGCTTCAGCGCTGCTGCAGAGCCAGTCCAGGATGGTCTGGACCTGCCAGACCCGCACGCCGGCTAGCGTATGCCCCAGCATCAGCAGATTCGACGCCATGCGTTGGCAGGAGCTGTACTCCATCAGGCTCTTCCCTTCCTCTGCCAGGCGAGCATCCCCGAAACCAATCAGCTCAGGCACAACAACCAGAAAACCGTGGCGAACCAGCTCCAGTGCGAAATTCATCTGGTAACCAGGATCTCCGTCTTTGGCGGTTCCATCCGGTTTGAGGCCAACCAGATCGCGGCTGCCATACCCGTGTCCGTGGCAGGCGATGACGGTCGCCTGAAGTCCCGTGCTTCCGGCCGGCGACAGGATATAGATGGGAATTGACAATTCCGGACAGAGCTCAAGGCTGATCCGCCGGCGGATATAACCCTCACATGCAACTTCTTCCAGTAGCGTTGCACGCGGCCTGTCAGCGGTCCGTGGCAGCCCGGCCAATCCCAGGTCAGTGATGAAAGCCTGGCGGAGATCCTGGTGCCAGGCTGTCCAGTTTTCCCTGGTGTGTGCCTGGAAGCGATGCTGTTGTTCAGTCTGGTCATAGAGTCTCTGTAAAAATGAATCAGTCAGCCAGTTCATGTGTGTCCTCCGTTTTCGAATCAAGATTTATGGTGCGCTGCGCATGAAAAATGCAGTCGCTTCCTTAGGCCTGTCCGGGTCATCCATGTAATTCGACAGCCCTGCCAGGCGCGGGTGATAAAGACTGCCATAGTCATACATCTGGTTGTCAAATATGTTCATTTCACCTTCGCCTGCCCAGCCCAGGAAAATGAAGGTATGGGTCGGGATCCCGTCGCTTCTGCCCTTCTCATCGGTTGTGAAGCAGATGTCTCCCGGCTGCAGGGCTGACAAGTCTGTATGCTTTGAAAACCCGCGGTCTGCCAGCTGTTGCATCAGGACCGGTGTGTAGTTGGTTTGCTGTGGTATGGCACAGCCGACCTGGCGCAGTGCTTCGCTTGCGACATAGACACAGGCATTGTGCCAATCACCGCTGTTCAACCACAGCGCGCGTGCGCCGACATTGTCCCCATGAACGGGATCTGCCAGATACGCTGCCAGCAGTGCACTGTAACCGGTCTGCGCGGGTGTCGGCGTCACCTGCGTCGGATCGGCCGTCGGGATTGCTGTCGGGATTGTAGTCGGTTCGCTATTCGCTGTATTTGTTGTTTCAGTTCCAGGCGAAGGATGCTGTGACGTGATCGTATTCGAAATACTTCCCTGATCTTTCGTAGTCCCTGCAGACGTCGACGAAGGCGAACGATTGCAACCCACGCTGCCCAGGCAGAGCAGGACCAAAGCTGTAACTGCTGCGATACAGGTGATGGAACTCCGGGCTGTTACCATGGACGGTTGCGCTCCCTCCAAACATGATTGCAGCTACCATGATAGCACAATGAGGTAAGTGGCACGTCAAAAGATTTGAAAATGGCAGCACAACGAAGTATTATTATAGCTTAAGTGCGATCCTGTTCACGGCCGACGGCAACAACAATCATCCGCCAGCAGATCTTGACGCTTTGGAGGCTAATATGATGAATCTGGATTATCTTATAAACGCTTCTGAGCCCTGGGTTGTCTACCGGACCTTGCGGGATCTTCTGGATAAACCTGAATCCGATGCTTCTGTGATCAAAGCCCGCTCGGACATGCTCAGCCACCCATTGGTCATGCAGCTATTGACAGAACTGCAGCTGTGGCCGGGCAAGGTGCTCAACAGTCACAAGAGTGCCGGTCAGCTCTACCATAAGCTGGGTTTTGCCCTTGACTTGGGCATTTGCCTGAGCGATGATAATATTCGCTCTGTTGCCGACAAGATGACGAAAAACCGGTCGGAAGAAGGTTTACCGCAGCTGCCTTCACGTATTTCTGCAGCACATGGCGGATCTGGGCAGGACCTGTGGGCTTGGGCGCTCTGTGATGCGCCGCTGCTGATGTCCGCTTTGCTCCGGCTCGGACTCAAAGATGAATATGATCTGCAGCCCGGATATGATTTTCTGGTCGGTCTTTGCCGCGCCAACGGCTGGCCATGTGCCGTCTCCCCTGCCCTGGCTCCTTTTCGCGGACCCGGCAAGAAAGAAGACCCCTGCCCCTATGCCACCCTGATCATGCTGAAACTCATGACAGCTGCCAATGATGACCCGGACTCTCCGGAGGCACAGGCCGGCATCACAAGCCTGCTTGACTTGTGGGAATACAGTCGCGAACGGCATCCGTACATCTTCTACATGGGAACAGACTTTAGAAAACTGAAAGCGCCCTTCATCTGGTATGATATTCTGCATGTTGCGGATGTCCTGTCACAGTATCCTTTCGCCATTCGTGATGATCGCTTCGCCGATATGCTCGCGACGATCTGCAGCAAGCGGGATGCTGCCGGCTGTTACACGCCGGAATCTGTCTGGCTGGCCTGGAACGGCTGGGACTTCGCACAGAAGAAACAACCATCACCCTGGCTGACCTTCCTGGTTTACAGGATCTGCAAACGGGCAGGTTATGAAATATAACGGACATGTCAAGAGATGAATGGCTCTCTTTCGCGAAGGATTGACGGGTTATCCGCGTTTTTCCCTGCGGAGCAGGAGCAGGGCGACCATCACCAGGACCATGAGCAGGCCGATGTTGATGGTAAAACTCATCTGGAAGCCGATCATGTCGGCAGCAAATCCGGTTATCCAGGGGACGCTCATGGCGCCCAACGTCATCGCGATGGCCAGAAGACTGGAGACGGTTCCGCCGATCTCGGGATACAGGCGGTTGGCATAGGCCAGGCTGGTCGGATGCAGTCCTGAGAAAAACACGCCGGCGAGCAACACGCCCAGTGCGATCAGGAGCGGTGGCGATGCGTAGATGGCGATTGGATAGAATGCCAGGCTGCCGACGGCACAGATCAGGATCAGGCGTGCATAACCGATCTTCTCTGCCAGAACCCCACAGGTAAAACGGCCGACGGCCAGTCCCAGGTAGAATATGGAAACCATGCCGGCGCCCAGGAGAATCGGGAAATCAGCCTGATCCAGGTATGTATTGATCCAGCTGACCAGACTCGTAGCAGTACCGTTATACAGAAATGAGACAGCAAAAAGCATCAGAAAAAGCGGGTTGAGAAAAAGGGACAACGGCCTTACGGCCGGACGTACGTGACCGGGCGTTTTCAAAACGGAAGCCGGAAGTTTCACGAACAGGAGGCTCAGCCCATATAAGAGCCAGATCAGGCTGCCGCCAAAAAAGATGGCGCGCCAACCGTGACGGGACGCAAGCAGGAATCCGGCCACCAGCGGGCCGATCATGGCGCCGACGCTGTACACGCCGTGCAGGGCATTGAGGGCTGCGCCGCGCCGTTCACTGTTGGCTTCGGCGATCATGGCATTGATGGATGGGTTGATCAGGCCGCCGGCAAAGCCGATCAGGCCAAAAAAAGCTGTGATAATAGCCCAACTGGGTGATATGGCGACCAGAGACATCAGGAGACCCTGTAAAAGGCAGGCGGCTACAATGACGGGTTTGCGCCCCAGGCGGTCGGATAAAACGCCGCCGGCCAAAACGCCCAGGAAAGATCCGGCGGATCGCGCCACGAAAACGGCGCCGGCTGATGTCAACGTCAGATTAAAAGCACGGATCAGGAACGGCAGCGCCGGCGCCAGCATAATAGGTATGCTGCCGACCAGAAAATAACCGATCAGGCTGATGACCGTAATGGATCTGCGGCTCATGACAAGTACCGTTTGGGCATCTTGCAGACAGCAAAGGTTTCACCAGATGAAACCGTCAGCGCCGGTTCATTGTCTCGACTGTGCGTTATATAGACTTTTTCCCGACCAGCTGTTCTCATATTCAGATCCTTTCCTTTTATCAATCACTACTATCTGGATCTACTGCCCGCAGCATGGCAAAATAATGCTCAGTCGGCAGGTGCTCCGGCACGCTGTTGCCGGTTCCCAGTGCATAGCTGCCTTTGCGATCGCTCAGCTGCAGCATGTTGCGGCTGCGCCGGTAAATTGCCTCCGGAGTCTGACGGCACATGAAATCCACATCGATGCCACCCAAAATGGCGATGCGGCTGCTGTACAGCTCATAGACTTGTTCGACTGGCATGATTTGATCCTGAAACGAGTGTTTGCCGTCAAACTGCAGGTCATCGATAATATCCGGCATCACCGCTGCCAGATTGCCGCACGAATGCAGGATCGCCGGTTTTCCGGCTGCATGGATCTCGCTAACGATCTGCCTGTACCAGGGGAAGACATAACGGCGCAAATGATCCGGGCTGATGCGCGTTTGCTGGTTGAATCCCCAGTCATCGTTAATCAGGCAGGCGCCGACTGCCGGGTGCTTCATCGTCTGGCGATGAAAAGCCGTAATTCTTTCTGCTACATGGCCAAAAACATCAGACACGAGCCGTTCATCGTCATACAATAACATGCAGAGGTTGTCATAACCCAGAAGGTTGATGGCTCCGCCCAGAATGCTGACCGGCTGGGGCGTGATGAATTTCATGCCGTCAGGCAGGTAATCAGCCAGCTTGTCCAGCAGGTCAAAACGGGCCTGCAGTGGATCTGGCCAGGGATAACGGCTAAAAGATTCTCGATCCACGATCATCTGACCGGTATTCAGCGAGACAGTCCTCTCGCTGTGGCGTTCGTCCAGGGCAAACGAAAAGCCGGGCAGCGTCAAGGTCACATAGTCGTAGCCGGCCCGGGCGAAAGCGTCGATGAGTTTTTTTCTGGGCGCCAGATCATCCTGCGGGTCATATTGGATATCGGCGGTCAATTGATCATAGACGCGCTGGTTCATGTAGTACTCGAAGAGCGTCGGCCGATCCGGTTTACCCCGTTCAAGCACCTTCAGCAACTGCCTGAAATCCGGTTTTCTCTTCATGGTATCACTTCCTTGCCGGTTCGCTGCCGTTCAGCTGCTTGCGTAATGTCGAACCAGTTCAACGATCAGGCGCGAGCATTTTTCCATGCCCTCTACCGTGATGTGCTCCAAAGCGCCGTGATAGGCATATCCACCAGTTCCCAGATTGGGGCAAGGCAAGCCATTGTAGCTTAAAGTCGCTCCATCGGTTCCGCCACGCATGGGGATCACGACCGGTTCGATACCGACTTTCGCCATCGCCAGTTTGGCGCTATCGATCAGGTGGCTGTGGTCTTTGATGATTTCAGCCATATTCTGGTAGCGGTCGACAATCTCAAGGCGAATGGTTTCAGCGCCATATCGCTCGTTTTGTATCTGCACGATATGCTGCAGGGTTCTCTTGCGTGCTGTCAGCAAGCCCCGGTCATGATCGCGCAGGCTGTAAGCCATTGACGCCTTTTCCGCTGTGCCCGTCAGTTTCCGCAGGTAATAGAAACCTTCGTAGTTTTCGGTATGGGCGGGTGTCTCGCAGCCGGGCAGCAAGTTATTGATTTCGCAGGCGACCGTCAGTGCGTTGACCATGATGTTCTTGGCTGTTCCGGGATGGACCGCGACGCCCTGAATTTCCAGGGTTGCTTCTGCCGCATTGAAATTTTCATACTCGAGTTCGCCTTCCGGACCGCCATCCATCGTATAGGCAAAATCGGCGCCAAACCCTGATATGTCAAAATGCGCCGCACCTCTGCCGATTTCTTCATCCGGCGTGAAACCGATGCACACCCGACCATGCGGAATCTTCTCGCGCACCAGGATTTCGCAGGCTGTCAG
>JAWSUP010000198.1:0-7991 GCA_033549405.1 Bacillota bacterium
AAGGATTTACTGGCTGAAAGCCAGTGGGTTTAAACCAGTTGCTTGTTAACTAAATCATCTGGATACCACATTTTTTCGTATTCAAAAGAAACATACCCTTCGTAGTTCAATGCCTTTAAGCCGTTCATTATCTTTGTCCAAGGAACAATTCCTTCGCCGACAACACAAGCATGCCGCACGTCTTTCTCAAAATAATAGTCTTTGCAATGCACGTAGGCGATAATTGATTTTTGTGAATCCAGTGTAATCATTGGGTCCTCGCCCGTTGTATGCAAAGCATTTGCCGGATCAAAGAGCGCTCTCACATTCTTTTGCCCTACTGCTTCGATCATTTCTGCAGTTTTAATTCCAGATGGTGTCAGGGTTCCCGGATGATTTTCAACCACAATGACAATCCCCTTGTTCTCCGCATATTGTCCTGCAAGACGCAGCGAAACGACAGTGTTATCAAAATGCACTTTATCAGTGCCAAATTTATCTGATCCACCATATGCCCTAACATATCGTGCACCGAGGAAACTCGCAATGTCTATAGCTCTCTTTAATCCGTCCAGTTGCTTCGTTCGTTCAACCTCATCTGGGTGATTAATGAACCACATGTATGGTGTAATGGTTATGACTGGCAATGTGTACTGTCTGGAGAGCTCAAGGACTTCTCCTAACTCATCGTCACTCATATCCAGATGGAACTTTTGTTTTTCTTTTGCAACCAGTTCGATACCAGCCAAACCAATTCTCGAAAACAAAGAAAATACTTGACTGTTATCCAGACCAGGGACAGCCATCGTGTGGCCTACAAATTGAATCATACAGATGCATCCTCCTGAGCTATTCAGCTTCCATTTGTTTGGACTCTGGGCGATCAGACATCATAAAGATCAGACAATAAGTGTATGACCGCCCAGAATCATGATACTACGACTGAATCAACCGATAGAATTGTATCGATCAAGTGCTTCTTGCTGGATCTCGATCGCCCTTTCAATACCCATTTTTTTCAGATTATCATAATATCCCTGAAAATCACTTAAGGGGATCAGGCCCATGATAAACTTTGTACTCATTTCTGATACATATGTTTTAAGGTCAGTCATTATTTCATTGAATTCAGTTTGCTCCTCAACGGTCAGTTTCAGTTGAGGCATCACTTTCGCCAGATTTGCTTGCGTCCATTGCGCATTGGCTGCTCTTTGCTCTTCTGTCCCCATGCTATACTGCGCAAACTGCCTTGGATCTTGAGCAAAAGAAGCGGCACAATTAGCTGTCATGGCATATTTTGCCAGAGCTTCTGCAAAAGTCAGTCCATCAGGATTTTTTGTCAGTTCTTCAGTAAATGTCGGGTATCCGTCTTTCATCATGTAGCTGACACCTTCTATGCCAAAGTTCATGATCATATGCCCTTCATCACTAAAACCGTAATCAAGATATTTGAGACAGGCCTGCCAGTTTTCACTCGTCTTGTTTATTGCTGTACCAGAAGGTTGTACAATATACGCATGGTCTGCCCAGGGATTATATGCGATGCCATCATTATTATCTTTTGTATAAGGTGCGCCGACCAGGTGATAATTGGGATTAACATCTTTCAGCAACTGATTATATGCACCCATAACACCAACGAGTGAACCGTAAAACGCGCCACCTATGCTGCCGGTTGCTTTTGCTTTGAAACTGTCGCCGTCAGTTGCGGCAAAATCATTATCAAGCAGCCCTTCATCATACCATTTTCTCATTTCCGTTATGAAGTCCTGATACTCAGGCTGGTATGGTGAATAATGCACGACATTGTTGATCTGATAAAATGTGTCGATTACAAGTCCCCAGGCATTAGAGAAATTGAAGAATGAGTAACCGCCTGATGGGCGTGATATAAACGGAATTTCGTCATTTGGATCACCATTACCATTCATGTCATTTGCTTTGAACAGTGTCAGTATTTCGTACCAGTCATCAATGGTTTCAGGCAAAGGTTTATCAATTGCTTCCAGCCAGTCGCCTCTGATCAGTGGACCCATCCAAACGCGGACACTTGGATCCAGCCGCAGATGAGACAGCGTGTAAATCTCACCGTCACTGGCTACTAAAGCTTTCATGATAGTACCATCTTGTATGGTTGAATAATAATTAGGTGCATTCTGCTCAAGTTTATCACTAAGCGGTAAAAACATATCCTTGTTCTCTATGATGCTTGCCGAGTTGTGAAAGACCATATCCGGCAGCTTGCGTGAGGCGATCATTAGATTAAATTGCTCACCTTCCTGTCCGATTGCCGGATGTTGAAATTCGATCTCGATACCCGTTTTTTCGGAAATTGCCATCATTGCAGCAATTTCACCATTATTTTTAACAACTTGTGAGGCCTTATCCCCAAGCGGTGTCCAAAATGTCAGCTTGACAGGCTCTGACGAAGTTGTTGTTGCACTCGCCGTTGTGCCACCTGTCGTTGACTTGGTTGTGCCTTGATTGGTAGTACAGCCGGCAACTACAGTTAGCAACAAACAAATGACAATGGCTATACTGATCAATTTTCTTTTAGCTACGTTAACGCTCATACATTCACCCTCCATAGATATGATTTCAAAGATTGGCTAGTATTCACATCGTTCTTTCGCTCACCTGCCTTTCTGTCATTCTCATGTATTGTCATTTCCAGATACAGATCTCTGTATGATCCACCATGCTGCCCATCTTAGACAATACTCATATATAACATCCTCAGAACAAATTAATTGACATATTGTGAATAACTATTGCGTTTTGTTCGATTAAACAAGCGTCCGCTCTCTATACTTTTATATGAGCACACTTCCCTTTTGTAGTAAATGATCAATTCTTTGTATCAGTAAACAAATTCTTTGTTCTTTATGCTAATTCATGCATTTTGGTACGAAAACATACTTATGCAGGATAGCATAAAAAGCAGGCATTCTTCACTGCGGGCTGCCTAGCGATGGACCAGAGTCGCTCATGCGGTATAATAGATATAGCCGATCGAATCGGTTACAAAAACACCCAATACCACTGGAGGTTGATCTGATGAAATCGCTGACAACGGAAAGGCTGATCCTGCGTAAGTGGCAGGAAAGCGATTTTGCCGCAGTCCATGACTATGCCAAAGTCTTGGAAAATGTCCGCTATATGCCCTTCGGACCGAACAGCGAAGAAGAAACAAAAGCGTTTCTGGCACGATCCATAGTCCGTTATGCCGACGATCCCATGATCGACTACACGTATGCGGTAACGATCCGGGAGACCGGACAGGTGATCGGCGGCTGCAGCCTGACCATCCTCCGTAATCAGGAGGCTTCATTGGGCTGGATCCTGCATCGCGATCAATGGAAAAAGGGTTATGGCACAGAACTGGCCGGTGCGCTCATCCACTTTGGCTTTTCCGAGCTGAAACTGCACCGGATTTTCGCCACCTGCATCGCAGACAACTATGGTTCCTATCGCGTGATGGAAAAAAGCCACATGCGGCGTGAGGCACATTTCATCAAGAACCGATTCCAGCGCGGCGAGTGGCAAGATGAATTCATTTATGCAATTTTACAGGAAGAATGGGAGATGATGAAATGACTGCTGGTAAAGTCCGCCTGACCTGGCACGGTCACGCATGTTTCACGATTGACAATGGTCAATATGTTCTGGTACTTGATCCATACAAGCCAGAGATGATTGGTTATCCGCCGCTTCAGATCAGCGCCCACGCCATGTTGGCATCCCACCAGCACGAAGACCATAACTACCGCGCTGCCGTCACATTTTTGCCGGCGCCAGCCGATCTTGTCGTGCCGGTTTCACCCGCTGACCCCTGGCCGGATGGGGCAGATCCGGCCTGTTTTCTGGTCCGGAGCATCGAAGCCTTTCATGATGATGCTAAAGGGAATAAACGCGGCCGCAACCTGATCCATGTGATCCGAACTTCCGGGCTGACCATCGCCCACCTGGGTGATCTGGGTCACCCACTCAGTGAAGATCAGGCAAAAGCGATCGGTCCGCTTGATCTTCTGCTGCTGCCGGTCGGTGGCTATTACACGATCGACGCCGATCAGGCCGTGCAGACGATCCGCCAATTGAGCCCGCGCAATGTGGCCCCGATGCATTACCAAGTCGGGTACGGGCATCTGCCCATTGCAACTGTTGAATCTTTTCTGGAGAAAATCAGCCCATTATATCGATTACACGAACTGGGCGCGCCTGTTCTGGATTTGTCACCGACTGATCAGAACACCTGCTTTGTCTTTAAATTCAAGACAGGATCTTGATGTTCTGGATGAACGCGCCACCCATGTGCCGTTATCCATCTGCCTTTACTCCTCTTTTACTGGCGGCTGATTGACTGCCCGCTCCGGCCACCGGTCCAGGATCAGACGAAATTGTGATTCAAAGCTTTTGTCGTCCGCTGTTTTACGTCTGCGCGGGTTGATGGTGCGCTGGCCGGCCCGGCGGGCTTTGGCGGACAAGTGCCGTTCCAACAAGAGCCGGTCAATGTTCTCGTCACTGAAGATGCGTCCGCTCGGATGAATGGCCTCGGCCCGGCGAGCCAGGACAAGGGCAGCCAGGCCATAGTCCTGGGTCACGACCAGATCGCCGCTTACAACCTGGTTGATCAGCGCCATATCGACGGCATCGTGCCCCTGGCCGACTTGCTCGACATGACCGTAGTTTGGATAGAGTTCATGGTTTTCATCAATGTAATAGACAAGGCTGATGTGCCTGATCCGGGTGATACGCTCGATTGTATGGCGTACAGAAACCGGGCAGGCATCTGCGTCCACTCGAACGGTTGGCTGCTTTCGCCTGTTCGCCGACTGGGTTTGCTGTCCTGCCTGGTTTAGTTCATCACTCATTGGTCATGTCCCCGCTCTTATGCTTCATGATATAATCATATATAAAATACAGCATGATTACCAGTCGCGAAATAAACAACAATTAAACAAATTGTGACTGATTTCAGATGGGAGCTAGAAATGGCTGATAGCCGGTCGCAAGACTGTCCGCCTCTAAAATTGCAAACGCTTTACAACATCCGTGACCTTGGTGGTCATCCGACAGCCGATGGCAGGGAAACCCAATGTGGCCGTTTTATCCGCTCAGATGCGCCTGTTCGCCTGAGCCAGTCTGATTTAGACGTCCTGCTGTCCTATCCGGTCCGCCATGTAATCGATCTGCGCAGCCAGAGTGAAATCCGGCAGCAGCCACACGACCTGCGTGATCAGCCCGGGATCAGTTACCACAACATTCCGCTCCTTGGCGTCAGCCTGGAACGTGATATGATGCGCCTGCAGCGCAATAATGGGCATAAAAAAATCAGCCTGGTCGACTTGTACCGGCATATCCTGGACCAGTCACAGACAGCCATCCGTTCCGTCATGCTGACCCTGGCTGCGGCAGATAGCGACGCCCGGCTGTTCAATTGTTCGCATGGAAAAGACAGGACCGGCCTCATTACCGCGCTCCTACTGGCATTGGCGGGTGTCGGCCATGACCACATCGTCGACGATTATCAGGTCAGTGAGTCATTGCTCAAACCCTGGTTCGACACATTCATCCACATGGTTCCGGAAACGGACCGGCGTTTCTTCATGACACCGCCGCATTACATGCGGGAGACACTGGCCTATATCGAGGAAAAATACCACGGCGCTACTTCATATCTCCTGGCGTGCGGTGTTGACATTTCTGTGCAGGAGCGTCTTCGGCAGTTGCTGCTGGCGCCTTGAGTTATCATTTCAAGCTTACAGGCAAAGTCTGTCCGCTTATCTCAGGCATCAGTTCAAGGTCAGTTCGATGGCCTCGATCTGATCTTCATCTATTATAAACTTGAGTGTGATGTTTCTCGTATCCGACTTGCCTCGAATCACATAACCGGCTTCCCGGGCAAACGGGTACTGGCGCAGCAGGTCGGCCAGAGAATCACCGGGCTTCAGTCCCGACCCGATGCTGCTGTCTGACGTTACCAGTTTCAGGTATGTGACCTGCCCATTCCAGCGGCTGTGCCGGAAACAAGTTCCTTCTGCCTTGATTTCCAGGGACTGGTAGGTCAGGTCAAGACGTTGAACGCCATTTGCAGCTGTTACACAGACAGTGTCGTCGTGCACCTCAGGCGGCCCGATGATGCTCTCGATGTCACCGGAGCGGACCTGAACCGGTTCACCGCTCTCTGCCTGCCCCATCTGCAAGAGCAGTTTATCCTGGAAATAAACCTGCAGATCATCGTCATTCATGACTTCCGGCAAGACATCGTCAATAAAGTAGCCGCCATCCGGCTGGCGGATCAGCTCGATCTTGCGGCTGACAGCCTGGCTCTTGTCAGGATTGATGATGCCGAACTCTTCAAAACCGATCCGGTCAATCCTGGCGTGTATGACTTTAAACTCGGCAGATCGCGATGTGATGTTATAGCGATAGAAGTGGATCAATCGCTCTGCCCGCAACGCGATGATGTCCTCTGGCAAATCCTGGGGCTGAAGCAGGAATGACAGGGCATCCTCATCGTATCTGTCCAGCGCGTCAAAATATAATAATGCCAGGTCCTGCAGGTCGAGGATCTGTCTGACCCAGTCGCCGTACAAATCGGGTGTCTGCCCTTCGCTCTCCCGCACATAGATGGCAAATTTCTCTGCAGCACGCCCACTTTCCTGATAATGGATCCAAAAACCACTTATATCAGCAACATTGTCGGCTTGATCCGGCAGTTGTTCGCCGATCTGGCTGCGAACATCGGTGATCTCATCATCAGACATTTCGGTAAAGGATGTGACGCTCCCCGATGTGCCGCGCCGTAACAGGCGGATATATTGCTGAAACTGGTCAAGGGTCAGACCATCCTTTTGCCGGTCTGGTATACCGTCATAAGCAGAAGTGATGTTCGCATCATTTTTGATGGCATCGGCGATCTTCTGGACCAGCTCGTGTACAGACAAATTGCCGGCATTGGGCTGCCGTCTGCCGATTGAGCGGATCTGTTCAGTCAGATCGTCCAGCCAGAACCCATCCTCGCTGCTGCAGGCAGTTACGGTTAACAGGAGCGACACGCAAAGGCACAACGACAGCCGGCGCCACACTTTCATCCGCGATCACCCCCAGCTGCCAATTGATTTTTCTTATCCCTGTATTGCATGAATTTGCGCCGTGCCCGGCCCAGTGCATTGTCGATTGTTTTTTCCGCAACATCCAGGCATGCGGCTATCTGCTGATAACTCAGATTCTGAATAAACAAGAGAACGGCCTGCCGTTCCAACTGGCTGAGATCGTTCTGGATGAATGTCATCAGGTCGGACATGCTTTCCTGATTGAGCAACGCCTGCTCCGGATCCGCTTCCGGGCGTGCCGGGATGAATGCCGAGATCGGCAGGCCGGGACCTTCATCTGTTTCGCGCGAAAGGCTCTGCAGGGAAATCGACTGGCTCAAGAGCTGGTGCTTGAGTCGGCCCGCTTTACGGACAGCGTCTGTGATCTGTGTCATGATACAATAGGCAGCAAATGCCGGGAACGGCACTTCCTTTTCCGGTTTGTACGCACAAATTGCCTTGTACAAGCCGATCATACCTTCCTGGATAACGTCTTCAGTGTCGGCGCCTGCCATGAACATCATGGACGCCTTGCGTCGCACCAGATTCTTATAACGCGTTAACAGCTGGTCAACAGCTAAACTGTCACCACGCGCTGCCTGCTCGAGCAGCACCTTGTCGCTGACGGCGGCATTCATGCTTCTCCCTCCGGTCTGTCTGCTCCCTTGCATCTTTTCCCGGCGGCTTCAAAAACGATGATGCCGGCAGCCACAGCAGCGTTGAGCGAATTAACCTGCCCGTGCATCGGTATTGACACGAGAAAATCGCAATGCTTTTTCAATGCCTGGCTGATACCTTCGCCTTCACTGCCGATTAAGATGGCCAGTGCACCGCTCCAGTCAGCCTGCCGATAATCCAAAGTCGCCTCCGAATCTGTTCCGGTAATCCAGAAGCCATCTTTCTTGAGGCGCTCGACAG
>JAWSUP010000199.1:0-1599 GCA_033549405.1 Bacillota bacterium
GGAACGGGGCGGCGCCCTGGTGACCGGATTTCGCCTGGATGATTTCCAGGCGCCTGCAGGTCTTGCCATCACCGAAGAAACTCTTTGGGCCAACCTTGGCTATTTTCTAAAAGCCGTCATGCCCCATGCCGCAAAGCACCAGATCCGGATCGCCTTGCACCCGGACGATCCGCCCATCGCCCGGCTGGGTTCAGTTTCCCGCATCTTGGTCAGCCTGGCCAATATCCAGCGGGCGATCAACCTGGTCCCGAGTGATTATCTGGGTGTCACCTTCTGCCAGGCGACTTATGCCGCCATGGGTGAGGACATTGTTCAAGCCGCGACGACTCTGGCTCAGGCCAAAAAAATATTTTTCATCCACTTTCGCGACATCCGCGGCGATAAAACCGATTTTCACGAAACATTTCACGACAATGGCCAGACAGACATGGCGCGCATGGTCAGGTTGTATTGCGATCTGGGCTGCGCTGTGCCGGTCCGCGTCGACCATGTTCCGACCATGGCAGGCGAAACCAACCAGACTCCCGGCTATGCCACTGTTGGCCGTCTGTTTGCCATCGGCTACCTGAAGGGGCTGATGGATGCTGTTGATTAAGGGCTGCATTAATTTGCTCTAAAGCATAGGCGCTATTAACTCCCGGCTGACTGATAATGGCGCACGCCTGCCCGCCAGGCCAGGATACAGGGAATGAGAAAAACCAGCGCAACAAGCGGTATGAATGCCTGCCACGGTGCGCTGCCGCTGTGGCCGAGCAGATAATGCAGCGGCAGGTAGTTCACTGCACCAAAGGGAATTACATAGGTAAAAAAGCGCATGACTTCGGTCCGATAGATATCGAGCGGATACTGGGCCATCTCTCTGCCGCCGTCAGTGAAGATATTGGCAACTTCCAATCCCTGCAAAGTCCAGAAGCACAAGGTGGCGGCCAGCATGAAAATGCCATAGAAAATGACAGAGCCTCCGATGATCATCAGGGATAAGGCCACTGCTCGCAACAGCGTCCAGTCGATCGTGACCTGGGTAATCGCAACAACCAGGACAATCACACTCAGGAGCAGCCGACCGATCCGGGAAAATTCGATCCGTGCGCCCAGGACCTGCAGAACCGTACTGCGCGGCCGGACCAGAATGCGGTCGAACTCACCCTGAATGACCAGCTGGGAAAACTGGTCGAAACCCCGGGCAAAACATTCGCTGAGGGCAAATGCCATGTGAATGGCGGCAAAGCACAAAAGCACATCTGCTACAGACCAATCACCCAACCGTTTGAACCGTTGAAACAACAGCAGCATCCCGGACAGTACAGACAACGGAACCAGCATCTGGGCCAGCATGGTCATCAGGAATGAAGACCGGTATTGCAGCTGACAGCGAAAGACCATCCGTACATATTTCAGATACAGCATTAATTCATCCTCCCTGTATGACCAGGCGCAACAAGACTTTGCGCATAGCCAGCCGACCGGTCACGATCAATGCGGTCAGCCAGGCCAGTTGCCACACCCAGCCGGATAAGGCAGATTGCAGCGCAATATGCCCGGACCAGATGCGAAAAGGCAAATCCGCGGTCAGGCGGAAGGGCGAAAAGTACAGGATGG
>JAWSUP010000199.1:1609-7985 GCA_033549405.1 Bacillota bacterium
TCTGCAGCCAATCCGGCATTAAGGGAATAGGAATAATCATACCGGCACAGAATTCACCGACAACGCCAATCAGCAAAAGCGAACCGACCGGCGATAAAGTAACAAACGTTAAAATGTAGATAAACATGGATATTGATACATTGACCAGAAGACCGGTCAGTAAAGTCAGGCAAAATAGCAGGAAGGCAGGCAAGGTTGACGGCAACGTCATTCTATAGGGGACCGGCAAAAGAAAGGCCAGTATCAGGATGGGGAAACAGCGCAGCAGGGCGCCAGCCAATCGTTGGGCCAACAGGCGCACATGCCAGAAATAGTACAGGTTGGTTGGCCGGCACAATTCGTAGGCCACTTGCCCTGATGTGATCATGCCAAAAATATCTCCATCCCGATACCAAAGTGCGATAAAAACAAGGAAAGACTGCTGCAGCCAGATATAGGCGGCTAATTGTGACAGCGTCATCGGCAGTGCAGCATCACTGCTCCGGTAAAATGCCTCAAGCACCATTATCAACATCAAACCCCAGAACAATTGTGTGGCCATCCCGGCAAAGGCTGCCGTCCGGTATTGCAGATTCTGTTGCAGGCGGATGCGAAAAGCCGACAGATAAGGCCTGAATCGGCCAGGTGTCATTTGGCCGGGATCCAGGTGTGCAAATCCTTTTTTGTCAGGCGTCATAAGCTGTGATCCCGATAGAGCGAAACGACCAGCTGATCCAGATTCGCTTCTTCATACTTGCTACGCAGGTCATCAAGCGATCCATCATATAAAAGGCGCCCTTTGCCGATCAACAGTATCCGATCGGTTAGAGCCTCAATGTCATTCATATCATGTGTCGTCAGGATTACGGTCGTCCCCTCCTGAAGGTTGCGCTCACGAATGAACCTACGGACAGCTAGCTTCGAAACGGCATCCAGGCCGATTGTCGGTTCGTCGAGAAACAGGATCTCCGGGCGATGCAACAAGGAGGCAGCCAGTTCGCAGCGCATCCGTTGCCCCAGACTGAGCGTGCGCACGGGTGTACGCAGCAGGTTTCCCAGGTCCATCACGTCGATGAGCTGACCCAGTACTTGCCGATAATCATTCTCCGGAACGCGATAAATGTCACGCAACAGATCAAATGAATCCTGAACCGGAACATCCCACCATAGCTGGGATCGTTGGCCAAAAACAACGCCAATATGGCGCACATGTTCTTTGCGCTGCAGCCATGGTGTGCGGCCCAGAATGACACACTGTCCGCTGTCGGGTACCAGTATCCCGCTCAGCATTTTGATGGTGGTTGACTTGCCGGCACCGTTCGGGCCGATGTAACCGATCATCTCGCCGGGCCGGACGGTAAATGTCAGATCGCGCACAGCCTCAATCGTCTCGGTTTCCCGGTGCACCATCGCACGCAATGTTTCTTTCAATCCGCTGGCTCGTTTCGGAACACGGTAGGTTTTCGTCAATTGCTGAACATGGATCATGGCGCACCTCCGGTTGATGCCGATATCCGAATACTTTAAATGCATAAAGCTTGTTGTGGACTTCCGATCTGCATTATAGCGCATCCAATGCCAATGAACCAGAAAATTTGTGCCTGTTTTCTTGTTTTCGTGTTATAATTTGGATAATCTGAACAAAATATATTAGGAGCAAGTGACATGCGACAAAAATTGCTGTTTGTTATCAATGCTAAAGCGGGTAAGGGGCAGATCAAAAACCATTTGCTGTCTATCATCGATCGTTTCAATGCCCACGGATATGATGTCGAAGTGTACACGACGCAAACGGCCAAAGATGCGACCCGTATCGCCCACGAAAAAGGCGCAGGGTTCGATTTGCTGCTTTGTTCCGGTGGTGACGGTACATTAAACGAAATTGTCAATGGATTGATGGAACTGCCTGATCGCAGGCCATTGATTGGCTATATACCCGCCGGATCAACCAATGACTTTGCCAATAATCTGTATGAGGACCTGGATGTCATGAAGATTGTCAGATCGATCCTGGACGGCTGTGAACTGCCGTGCGATATCGGTTCTTTTAATGACCAGCATTTCATCTATTGCGCTGCCTTTGGTGCTTTTGCCTTGACATCGTATGAGACTGCACAGATCAACAAGAACATCCTGGGGCGCGTCGCCTATTTTCTTGAAGGGACCAAACACCTCAATACGCTCAAAGCCTACCACCTGACCGTCAAATATGACCATAAAACCATCGAAGACGATTTTATCTACGGAATGGTGACGAACTCAGACTCAGTGGCCGGAATCCGCGGATTTGGCGGCCGAAACGTGCAGCTTGACGACGGATTGTTTGAAGTGCTTCTGGTCAGGATGCCCAAGAACCTGTTCGACCTGCAGCAGATTATCAGTGGTCTGATCAAGCTTGATTTCCCTTCCAATCATTTTTACAGTTTCAAGACCGGTGCTGTCGTTCTCTCTGCGTCCGAACCAATATCCTGGAATCTGGATGGTGAATTCGGCGGGGATGTTCATACGGCTATTATCAGCATCTGCAACCACGCCGTCACATTTTTGGCCCCCAAAGAAAATCCTTAAAGAAAGGCTGTGGTCAGATGGCACTGAAACAGAATCGCTCATTCAGTTTCCTGGTCATCGGAATTCTTTATCTTCTGGCAGTCTTGCTCGCAATCCGAATGTTTCACGAAACGACGGGGCTTGATCTCGTCTGGCGCATCTTCATTGCCGATGTGTCAGCCACCCTTTTCATTTATCTCGCGGGACTCATGTTGCAGAATGCCTCTGTATATGATCCCTACTGGAGTGTCGCGCCGATCGTTATCCTGACGTTGCTGGCTGTTGAACTGGGCACATTCAGCCCTGGTGCGATCATCCTTCTTCTGATCATCTGGTACTGGGGCGTTCGCCTGACTGTCAACTGGGCGATGACATTCAACAATCTTGACCAGCAGGACTGGCGTTATGACCTTTTGCGCAACCAGACAAACCGCCTGTATCCGCTGGTCAGCCTGACTGGTATACATCTGTTTCCAACCCTGGTTGTCTTTCTGGCCATCATTCCTGCTATTCAGTACATCCAGGTCGGGCGCATCACACCCGTAACAATTTTTGGCTATGCCATCTGTCTGACAGCGGCCACACTGCAGTGGGTCGCCGATTTTCAGATGCACCGGCACAAAAAATGCAGGTCTGACAAGCACAGGATCATTGACAGCGGCCTTTGGCAGTATTGTCGTCATCCCAACTACCTTGGCGAGATCATGATGTGGTGGGGTGTCTATGTGATCATGGCATCCGTTTTACCGCAGCGCTGGTATCTGCTGGCCGGAGCTCTGGCCAATACGTTGATGTTTCTGTTCATCAGCATTCCCATGGCTGAAAAACGCCTTGAACACAACAAACATGACTATAGCGAATATGTCAGCCGGATCCCGATGCTGTTGCCAATCAAGAAACGATAGCAGGATTTGCAGAAAGCCGCTTGGCATTTCATCAGAAGGATGACCCTCTGTTAACCTCTGAATCAGCGAGCTGAACAGCTATGAGTCATCTTGATTATGCAGTTTGACAAATTGTAACGCCATTGTCATAAAATCGTCGTTTTCTCTTCAATGACAGCGCATTTTCGGGTATAATGCAGCCGTGCGGTCCTGCACAAAATCTATTTTTTACAGGGGGGTCAAATGGATAAGTTTTTTGGCATCAAGGAAGCAAAATCCAGCGTACGGACAGAGATTCTGGCCGGCATCACAACATTCTTCACCATGGCATACATCATTGTCGTCAATCCATCAATCCTAAGCCTGACCACGAGCGATCCAGACAAATACTGGGGACCGATCTTCATTGCCACCTGTCTGGCGGCGGCAATCGGCACGTTGATGATGGGCCTTTATGCCCGTATCCCGTTTGCCCAGGCACCTGGCATGGGGCTCAACGCCTTTTTCGCATTTTCCGTCGCCACAGTTTACGGCTACAATGGCGCGCTCGCCGCAGTCCTGATCTCCGGCCTCATTTTCATTATCATCACGGTGATCGGCGCACGTGAATCCATCGTCAAAGCAATTCCGCACAACCTGAAAATGGCCATATCGGCGGGCATCGGACTTTTCATCGCCTTTGTCGGCATGCAGAATGCCGGGCTTGTCGTGAACAACGATGCGACACTTGTCTCGTTCGCCAGTTTCTCACTCCAGCAGGACGCCTTTCCTTTTGCACCCCTGCTGGCCTTGATCGGCATTGTCATCATTGCCATTCTGTACTTCCTTAAGGTCAAAGGTTCGATTCTCATCGGCATTATCGCCTGTACCCTGATCGGTATCCCGATGGGCATCACCAAGCTTCCTGAAGCCATCACGACAGCCGGTATTGCGGACAGTTTCAAGAACTGGACACAACTGAGTTTGTTCCGTCTTGATTTTGGCGCCCTGATGGGTGATGCCTCCGGAATTTTCGCCGGTGTCCTCACCATCATCACAGTTATCATATCCTTTACACTGGTTGACATGTTCGACACCATCGGAACCCTGATCGGCACCGCCAAACAGGCCGACATGCTGGATGAAAACGGCAACCTTCCGCGCATGAAACAAGCACTGATGTGCGACGCTGTCGCCACAACAGCAGGCGCCTGCATGGGCACATCGACTGTTACAACTTACATCGAATCTGGTTCAGGTATATCCGAAGGCGGCAGAACCGGTCTGACTGCAGTAACAACAGGCATACTTTTTATTGTTGCTCTGGTTCTGGCCCCGTTAGCCGGAATTGTACCTTCAGCAGCAACAGCCCCTGCGCTGATTGTCGTCGGCGTTCTGATGATGGCCAGCCTGAAGGATATCAATTTCAAAGATATGACCGAAGCGGTTCCGGCATTTCTGACCATGGTCATGATGCCGCTCACCTACTCAATCGCCACCGGCATCGGCATCGGCCTGATCTCATATGTCCTGATCAAACTAGGCACCGGCAAGATCAAAGACCTGCACCTCGTCACAATTATCATTGCCGCCCTGTTCATCATCAAATTCATCCTATAGCCCAAGCATCAGCATTATCAGTATTGTTCCAAACAAAACCCGATCAGCTGCTAATGTTGATCGGGTTTTGATTGTGCAGTTCTTGAGCTGCTTGTTTTGAGAAAGTCCTCGCCAATCTTATGTGAGAAAGACCAAGTATTGTTAGCAGGTCTTTACGAGTCTTTCTTTTTGCGCCTGACCAGTGAGATGCCGCCAAAACCGCTGATAATGGCCATATAGAAGCCAAAATCATACCACCAGCCGGTATTCAACGTCTCATAGATCCGGATATCGCGGTTGAACAGGCCGATGATCAAAGATATCGGCGCAAGCCAGCCGTGCCAGATGCCCCAGAAAAAACCGGCAGCATTATCGGTCGTCGCCTTGCCGTCACCTGGCACACACGCTGAAAGGGATATCAGAACCAGGATCAGCAGCAACAGAAGAACCAATCGCTTTTTTTCACTTTTCATATTCAACTCACCTCGTCTCGCAGATGCCAGAGCTTATTCTGGCTGTCTTTATGTCAGCCCCTGGCAATCGTCATCTTGACGACCAGGGCGTGTTCTCCGGCCAGAAATTTATCTTGTGAATAGCCAATATAGTCTTTGCCGAATAAATCATACAGGTTCCCCGTCAGACTGAACTCGGGAAGTCGGCCCAGCAGGTTTTCACCATCTGTCAGGATGCCCAGTTGGACAGGGGTGGCGAATTTTCCTTCGTCGGTATAATCGCCGCCTGAGGCGATGGCTACGATGATGCCCATGCGGCCATTCAACAGTTCTTTTACAGTCTTTTTGCTGCGCTCGATATTGAAGTTGCGCGCACCGAGTGTCGGCACCCCGTCGTAAGGGCAGGCAGCCGATCCGGTTGGCGGTATCTGGAACTGATCGGCGGTTCGTTTGTCGGTATATGCTTTTTCGATGATACCGTTTCTGATCAGGTCAACGCGCCCTGACTCGATGATGGTTCCTTCCGCATCAAAAAACGGTGTGTTATACTGCTCAGACTCGTCCCAGTCCAGGTAGAAGGTGAAATCATCATGAAAAACTTTTTTGCCGAAATCCTTAGCCAGGAGCGAACTCTTATAGCCGACCTTCTCACCGTTTAATTCGCTGACCAGCTTGCCTGCCAGGAGATCGGCTTCGGTAATAATGCAGACGTCACCTTCAGGCATGGGCAGCTGTGTGTTATAGGCCCTGGTCATCCGGTCCAGTTCTTCAGCAAAGTATTGCGGATCCCACTGGCGCGATCGATAACCCAGAAAGGTATCCATGATGTTAACTGAGTCTTTATGTTTCAGCATCAGGCCAACACTGAGGGTTTTATCGCGATGCACAAGCCGGGTATTCTGGTCGTTCTCCAGTGTCACAGAAACGACTGTGACA
>JAWSUP010000200.1:0-7943 GCA_033549405.1 Bacillota bacterium
GTGTAGATTTGCCGGAACCAGAAGGGCCGATGATCGCGACAACCTCGCCTTTGGCCACGGTCACCGTTATGCCCTGCAAAACTGTCAGTCTGCCAAAACGCTTGCGGATATTTGTCAGTTCAAGCACATTCATATCTGCACATCCTTTCTGCACATCCTTATTTAAAGTAGCTCAGGCTGTTTTCGCAACGCTCCATGACCCAGGCCATGAAAAAGTTGAAAACATAGTAAAAGATACCCGCAACAACAAAAGGCATCAAGGTTGCCTGGGATGAGGCGATTTTTCTGGCCAGTGTGAACATCTCTGAGTAAGAGATGGCGAATGCCAGGGAGGTGTCTTTGACGAGGGTGATGACTTCGTTGGTCACAGATGGCAGAATGCGTTTAATCACCTGGGGCAGAATAATTTTGGCAAAGGTCTGTGTTTTGGAATAGCCGAGAACCGCTACCGCCTCATACTGACCGACCGGCATGGACTCTATGCCGGACCGGTATATTTCCGCAAAGTAGGCGGCATAGTTGAGGACAAATCCGATGATTACGGCATAAAATCGGTAGTTCTGGCCGATGGAGATGCCAAACAGGTAAAAGGGACCGAAATAAACGACCATAAGCTGGAGCATAAGCGGCGTGCCGCGCATCAGCGAGATATAAAATTTGACAGCCAGCTGGATGGGTTTTAGTAAGGAAAGCCATTTTAAAAAGCGTCCGCAACCTTCACGATTAAGCTTAGCAAATGGCGTCCACTTAGACATGCGGCCAAAAGCGACCAGAAGACCGAGCGGCAATGACCCAAGGAGTGTCAGAACGAAAATCAGGATTGATTTCAATAATCCGCCTGCCAGCTGGGCGATAATGGTTTCCAGTGTCATCCTTTCACCTCTTTACATGAAAGGGCGGGTTGTGCCCCGCCCTTTCTCTTAACAGCCCATTAGTTGATTGTCAATCGAATGCCTGGGTGAAAACCAGACTCTCGATCACAAGGCCCTTGTCTGAATATTGCTCTGCGATTTCCAGCATGGTGCCATCGGCTGCCATTTCAAGCAAGACTCCCTGAACAGTGTACATGGTCTCGGTATCACCGAGCAAAAAGCCCACGCCATACTGCTCGGAGGCGACAGCCTCGTCCAGGATCTCGTAGCTGCCAGCCTGACTGGCCATGTAGTAATTGGCAACACCGACATCGACGGCGATGGCGTCGACTGCACCGGAATTGAGCTCCATATAGGCGGAATTGTAGTCAGCAGTCTCAATCAGCTTGGCAAAAGTCGCCGTCAGGGCGGCGCGGTCTTTTTCGAGCGCAGTGAGTGCAGATGAGCCGGCCTGAGTTATGACCGTTTTGCCGGTCAGATCCGCCAGCGTTTCGATGCCGCTGTCGGCACGGACAACCATCACAATGCTGTTGTCATAGTAGCCCACAGTCCAGGTATAGCTGTCTTCACGACCATTGATCGTGAAGCCGTTCCAGATGCAGTTGATGTTGCCCGATGTGAGTTCCGCATCCTTGGAATCCCAGGCGATGGGGACCAGTTCCAGCTTCCACTCAAGCCGTTCGCAGACTTCCGCGGCGAGGGCCAGGTCAAAGCCATCGTATTTACCGCCATCATCGATAAAACCAAAAGGCGGATACTCGGCATCGAAGCCGACCTTGAGGGTGAATGCTTCGGCGGCATCTTTACCGCCATTGTTGTCAGTGCAGGCAGCCAGTGTAAAAACCATCATGACTGCTATTGCAAGTGCCAGAATTCTTTTCATTTTGTCAATCTCCTCCACGTTTTCCTGTGTTCATCAGCCAGGCACAGCCGGCCGGCGCCAGAATGCGCTTTAGCATGTGAACACTATCGAAATAATGCCATGATGAATAAGGGCTGTCAACATGAGCCGCGCACAGCCTACAAACCTTGCTTGCGCCTGGCGATAATTACTTTACAGCCAAGCCGGCGTGCCTGTGCGACAAATGCCTCATCTGCTCCGTCATCGGTGACCAGCGTGTCGATCGCCAAAAAGTCGGCAAACGATGCCGATGAATCGACGCCCAGCTTGCTGTGATCGATCAGGGCGATCAGGCGGTGCGCCTGGAGCATCATCCGTTTTTTCAGGTCAAGTTCGTGCACATTGAATCCCGACAGGCCACGTTCGAAAGTCAGCCCGTTGGCTGAGACGAAGATGGCATCCGCACCCAGATGGCGCACCAGGTCTTCACCGAGCAGGCCTTCCACCGAACCAGAATGCGGCCGCAGCACGCCGCCGATCATGATCGTGTGAATTTCCTGCTGCTTCTGGATCGCCATCGCCGTGTGGATCCCGTTGGTGATCACGGTGAGTTCATGGATCCCGGTCAGATAGGGGACCATGGCCAACACGGTCGAGCTGGCGTCCAGGATGATCGACTGGCCGGCGCGGACAAGCCTGGCGGCTTCGCGTCCGATGGCATCCTTTTCAGCGGCCTGCAGCAAGCTGCGCCGGGTGAAACTGACATAACTCTGGTCAGGCCGCTTCTGTTCGATCAGCATGGCGCCGCCGTGATAACGCTCGATGACGCCTTCCTGTTCCAGTTCGCGCAGATCGGCGCGAATGGTCACGCCGGACACGTCCATCATATCTTCCAGCTGTTGCGTGGAGACCTGTTTTTCTTGTTCGAGTATTTCGATAATGCGTCGCCGCCGTTCTATCAGATTCACAACAACCTCCTGTTATCGTTATGCCTATTGCACAAACAAATCTTTCGTATTCTTACATATTGGCAACTATAGGGAGAAATGAAGGATAATGACTTTCATTTGCTTTCAATTAGTGCTAATATGCAATTGCTTCATAAGCATATGATACATCATGAAAGGTTCGGTGCCAACAATGAAAGATAAAACAACTGAAAAAAATAATGCGGTGATTGATCAGCTGGTCGATCAAGCGACTCATGCGCTGGAACAGCTGATGACCTTTGACCAGGTGAAGATTGACCAGATCGTCAAAGCCATGTCCAGTGCTGGTCAGGCGGAGCACATGGCTTTGGCACGCCTGGCCATCGAAGAGACCGGCCGCGGCGTTTTCGAGGACAAAGTGACCAAGAACATCTTTGCAACTGAGTACATCTATAACAGCATCAAGAACGACCGCACGGTCGGCGTGATCAATGAGTCCAGATATGAGGACTATCTTGAGGTGGCCGAACCGGTCGGCGTCATTGCCGCTGTGACACCGGTGACCAATCCGACCTCAACCGTCATGTTCAAGATCCTGATCGCAATCAAGACGCGCAATCCGATCATCTTCGCCTTCCATCCGTCTGCCCAGCGTTGCAGTGCGCGTGCCGCAGAAATACTCACCCGGGCCGCGATCAGGGCGGGCGCCCCAGAACATTGCATCCAGTGGATCGAACAACCTTCGCTTCAGGCGACCGCCGACCTGATGAACCACCCGGATGTGGCCCTCGTTCTGGCGACCGGCGGTAGCAACATGGTGCAGGCCGCCTACTCAACCGGTAAACCGGCCCTGGGTGTCGGCCCCGGCAACGTGCCCTGCTACATTCACGCGACAGCCCATGTCGAACGGGCCGCGACGGACCTGATGCTCTCCAAGACGTTTGACAATGGCATGATCTGCGCCTCTGAGCAGGCTGTGATCGTCGATCGCGCGGTTCAGGAGCAGTTCGAGCAGATCATGCAGGCGCACGGCTGCGTCTTTCTCAGCGATGAGCAGGTAAAATCGCTGGAGCAGGTCATGATCAAACCCGGTAAACTATCTGTCAATCCTGACGTCGTCGGCCAGTCTGCCTGCACCATTGCCGCAAAAGCAGGCATTGATGTGCCGGAAACGGCCAAGATTCTGCTGGCTCCCCTGCGCGAAGTCGGGCCGCAGGCGCCGCTGTCGATCGAAAAGCTCAGCCCGGTGCTGGCCTATTACCTGGTCGATGATGCTGCTGAAGGCATCCGTCGCGCCGAAGAGCTGATCGAATTCGGCGGCCTGGGCCATTCGGCTGTGATCCATGCCGAAGATGAAACAGTCATTGATGCATTTGCCTCACGCCTGAAGGCCTCACGCCTGATCATCAATTCACCTTCATCCCACGGCGCCATTGGCGATATCTACAACACCAACATGCCCTCTCTCACACTGGGCTGCGGTTCTTACGGCCGCAACGCGACAACCGCGAATGTCTCGGCCGTCAACCTCGTCAACAAAAAGCGGGTCGCAAGGAGGCGCGTCAACATGCAGTGGTTCAAGATCCCGGAAAAAATCTACTTCGAAAACAACGCCACCCAGTACCTGGAAGATATGCCGGACATCCATCGCGCCTTCATTGTCACGGATCCTGCCATGATCAAACTGGGTTATGTCAAAAAGGTGCTCTACTATCTGCGAAAACGTGAATTGCCGGTGACCAGCGAGATTTTTTCAGATATTGAAGTTGACCCGTCGCTCGACACCATCCAGCGCGGTGCGGTCGAGATGCGCCGCTTCCAGCCGGATGTCGTCATCGCGCTCGGTGGCGGATCTGCCATCGACGCCGCCAAAGGCATGTGGCTGTTCTATGAACAGCCGGATCTTGATTTCCAGGAGCTGTCGATGAAATTCATGGACATCCGCAAGAAAATCATCAAGTTCCCCAAGCTGGGCCAGAAAGCGCGCCTGGTGGCGATTCCGACTACGAGCGGGACCGGATCAGAAGTGACGTCGTTTTCGGTGATCACAGATTTGGCCACCCAGACCAAATATCCGCTGGCCGATTATGAGCTGACGCCTGACGTGGCGATCATCGACCCGCAGTTTGTCCAGTCTGTGCCGCCGCAGATAACCGCTGACACTGGCATGGATGTCCTGACCCATGCGATCGAGGCATATGTCTCCACCTTTGCCTCTGATTACACCGATGCGCTGGCGCTGCACGCGATCAGGCTCGTATTCACATGGCTCCCCCAGGCCTACCACAACGGCGGCAACACTAAAGCCCGGGAGAAGATGCATAATGCCAGCTGCATGGCCGGAATGGCCTTCTCCAACGCCTTTCTGGGCATCAACCATTCGCTGGCGCACAAGCTGGGCGGTGAATACCACATCTCGCACGGTCGGGCCAACGCCATTCTGCTGCCGCATGTCATCGCTTACAACAGCCAGAAACCGACCAAGTTCGTTTCATTCCCCAAATATGAGACTTTTATCGCCGACCGGCGCTATGCTGAGATTGCCCGGGAGCTGAACCTTGAGTTTACGACAACCGAAGAAGGCTGCAGAGCGTTGATTGAAGCCGTCCGCAGCCTGATGCGTGATCTCGAGATGCCCACAACCATTCAGGCGATGGGTATTTCTGAAAAGACTTACTTTGATTCCATTCCCCGGCTGGCTGAAAAAGCATTTGACGACCAGTGCACCGGCACGAATCCGCGCTATCCGCTGATCCGTGAACTGGAAGAGATATACCGGGCGATCTATTGAAGGAGAAGGGGCTGTTCATGAACAGCCCCTCATATTCCCTGATCGGCATTTATCGATCCCTTACGACAAAATACCTTTATCAATAAACACACGGACTGTCTCATGCCATACTTCATCTGAAACGTTTGGTTCAGAAAGACCCTTCTTGCGCTTGATCTCTCCCGCCGTCGCAAAGAAGCCGATGGTGTAGTTGCGTTCGTCTCTGATTGACTTGTACATGAGCTGTGTCCAATGCTTTGTCGACAGATTGTCAAGGAGTCCTGAGGCCTCAAGCATCATCAGATAGGCCTGCTGATCATAGTCGACGTCATAAATATCAACTGAGACAAGGCCCTGATCCCACTCCAGCATGACATAAGCCGCCTGAAACCCGCCGTAAAACTTCTGCCCGACTGAGCCTGCGTTGATGAAAAGCTGCCGGTCGGCTTTTTTAACGCCGGCTGTATGGGTGTGGCCATTACAGTAAACACTGTATTGAACGGGCAATTTCTGAAAATATCGGCTGACTGCAGCCATATGGCGGTCATCGGCATCGCCGGCATCGCTGGTATACACATGGTTAGGCGCCTGATGAACCACATAGAGTTTATTTGACGCATCCAACTGGATCTCAAGTGATTCAGGCAGTGATTGGATGAACGCAATATCCTGCTCGCGCAACTGGTCATAGGTCCAACGCAGCGGCGCAAACTGGATGCGGTCATCCCAGTGCGGCTGTTTCTGCTGATGATAGTTGACCAGATACTGCTCTCTGTTGCCAAAAATGATCTGATCTGTCAATGATCTTGCTCGATCGATGACTTCATTTGTCATTGGATTGTCGGTTATCAGGTCGCCCGCAATGACGAACTGATCAGCACCCATTTTCTTCGCGTGTGCCTCAGCGGCCGCAAATGCGATATCATTGCCGTGAATGTCAGAGAACAAAGCGATCTTCAAAAAACCACCGCCTTAGTCCCTTAGCATTGTCGCATCAGGTGCAGGTAGAAGGCGACCGGCTGGCCGATCGTATCAAGCGGAATCCGTTCATTGTTGCCGTGAATGGTTTTGCGGTGCTCGCCGCTCATCGTCATCGCCGAGAAACGGTAGACATGGTCGCTGATGCGGCAGTAATGGCGCGCGTCAGAGCAGGCGATCATCAGGTAGGGGCTGATGATGGCTTCCGGCCAGACGGCCTGGACAGATCGCTTCACCTTCAGCCAGCTTGAACAATCCCCGGTTTCGGAAATGGCGGACGGTTCGTGACTGGAAACTGCTTGCAGTTTCAGGTCTGGGTTATCAATTGTCCTCGCTAGGTAATCCAATACGCTCTCAACGGCGTCGCCGGTCATCAGGCGAAGATTGGCATTCATGGTCGCCCTGGCAGGCATAACATTGGTCTGTTTTGAGCCGGAAGCCTGTGTCCAGGCGACGGTTGTGCGCAGCAATGCGTTCAGTTCACCGCCTTTCTTCTGACAGATCAAGTCGAGAACTCCGGAAAACAGCCACAGGTTGGCAAAGATCAAGCGGTAAACCCAGGTGGAATAGCGGCCGAGTGTGTCAAACATCTCCGCCACCGCCGGCGACAGGCGCTTTCTGAAAGGACTGCTTTCGACTTTCAGGCAGGCTTCTGCCAGCAGGCCGATGCTGGATCGCGGCGGCGGAGCAGACGCATGTCCCCCGATTGATTCGGCAGCCATCTCAAAATGCATCATGCCCTTTTCCCCGGTTCCGATGACCGCACACGGTTTGTGCACACCCGGGAAGATATTGTCCACAACAGCACCGCCCTCATCGATGACCAGCGCCGGCCTGATGCCCCGCTGGTCCAATAAGGCAACGGTCGCCGGTGCATCCTGCCCTTCTACCTCTTCATTGCCGCCAAAAGCAAACCAAATATCGTTCTCTGGCACAAAATCCTGTTTGATCAGCGTCTCGGCTGCCTGCAGGATACCATTCAGTGTTGCTTTCGTATCCAGGGTACCGCGGCCCCAGAGCTCACCGCTCTCGATGATGCCGGCAAATGGTGGCTTTTCCCACAGTTCAGCGTGAACCGGAACCACATCATAATGAGCCATCAGGACGGTCGGGTTTGCGTCGCTTATCCCCTTCCAGCCATAGAGGAGACCGCGACGCCCCGTCGCCTCGAAAGAACAGACCCTGTGCACTTCAGGGAAAAGATCCGGCAGGAGCGCCAGAAACTTTTGGAACTCACCCTCGTCTTCTGCGGAAGCATCATAACTGGAGACGGTCGCACACCGGATCATGCACTGCAGGTCATCAATGGCTTTTTGTTGGTCGAAATCGACCGGCAGAACAGCAGATGGCGTATCTGGACGTGGCCTGAAAGCCAGTGTTCGCAGCAAAACAACCAACACGAGCACAACGATAGCCGCAATCGGGACAGCCCAGGTTAACCACAACATGATCAGATCTCCTTGAAACAGTAATATTCAATGTGTCTTGGCATATACAACTATGTGGCTATCGGGTTTAGACAGTAAAGGGTTGCAAAGCACACGAATGTTTGG
>JAWSUP010000201.1:0-7912 GCA_033549405.1 Bacillota bacterium
ACTGGGTGCTGACATGAGCTGCCTGTCCGGCGCTGAAACAATGGTTGCGGATATAAAAGCCGCAATTGCCGCAAAAAGCGGAAAAAGCGGCGCGGACATTGTTTATGAAGCGACCGGAAAGTACACTGTCTTTCAAAAAGGGCTTCCCTTTTTGGCTGAGCATGGAACACTGGCAATCTATGGTGTTCCTGAGCAGCCTTATATCATCAACACGTACGCTTTCCCCAAACGCTTCAATGTCCGGACAGTGTCGCCCAATGAAGCCATGGCGATGGAAGACGCCTGCTCGATGCTGAGAAAGGAGGACTTCCCGGTCGATCTCTTCATGACCCACCGCTGGAGTTTCGACGAATTTCCGCATGCCATGGCTCAGGTCCGCGCCGGCGAAGTCGTAAAAGGCATGGTCCTGATGCCATAAGAGATGGAAAGCGATGACCATTCAAATAAGCAGATGATTGTGTTCAGGTTTGTTGGACACAAACCAGTTTTTATTAGGGTCAAACTAAATTGACCGTTATTGCTTTTTTATTTGCACTACGCTCTTCAGCACAATTCCAATATCTGATCGTAATTTTATACTTGCGCGAACGAATAGCGATCAATACTCGGCTCGCGACTACTGTCAAAATAGGGGTTTTATCGTGGATTGATCTGCAAAATTTAGCATGAATGACATTAATTATTTAGTATAAATGGCATGCTACAGAGTCGATCGTCTGATATACTGAATGATAAGGTACCTCATGCCAGCGGCAAAGATCTTCCCTGCTATGAAGCGGATGAATTGCAGATGACGATACGGATAGCGAAAAACGAGGATGATGAAATGTACGAAAAACCGCCCTATACGATCACAGAAAAAGCAGCTGATTACTTGGCGAAAATCGTTGAGACTGTTACGCGACTCGAGTTCGGGACGGACTTCAGGCGTAATATAAAGCTCCATCGGAAAAACCGCGTGAGGACGATCTATTCGTCACTTGCCATCGAGGGCAACACGCTTTCATTGGATGAGGTAACTGCCGTAATTGAGGGCAAAGTGGTCGCCGGAAAGCAGGCGGAAATCAAAGAAGTCAAGAACGCATACGAGGCATATGACAAAATTATGACGTTCAACCCATATTCAATAAAAGATTTCCTGAAAGCACATAAGCTGATCACGAATGGGCTTGTCGCAGAATCTGGCAAGTTCCGCAGCGGCGACGTGGGCGTGTTTGACGGCGATGTGGCGATTCATGTCGGCGCACGTCCGCAGTTTGTCCCCGGTTTGATGGATGAATTGTTTGGGTGGGCAAAAGAATCAGAGCTGCACCCTGTGCTGAAAAGCGCGATTTTGCACTATGAGATTGAAACTATCCATCCATTTTCGGACGGCAACGGACGTATTGGCCGGTTGTGGCAAACGCTCCTGCTTGCAAAATGGAATGCGATTTTCGAGTGGATACCGATGGAATCGGTCTTGTACGAGAACAGGCCACAGTATTATCAGGCTATTGAAGCAGCAAGGAAAGCGAATGATTCCGGTGCGTTCATTGAATTCACACTCTCTTCACTGCTGAGCATTATCGAGATTCAGGTAAAAAACAAGGATAAACCGTTGCTTGACAACGAGGACGGCACCGTTAAGTTCGGTGAAAGCGTGGGCGAGTTCGGTGAAAAGTTCGGTGAAAAGCAAACACAAAAGAAAATCATTGCACTCATGCGGTTAAACCCCAAGATCAGCGCAAAAGCGCTTGGCGAAGCGATTAACCTGACAACGCGCGGGATTGAAAAAAGTATCAGCGCATTGAAGAAAGCAGGGGTCATTGAACGTGTCGGCTCTGCTAAAGGCGGCCACTGGGTAGTGAAGCAGTAAATTTTCGTGTCTGCAAGTGTGGATATTTAGTCAAGTCAGTATTTTGCCTTGAGGATCCAGGTTATAAGGAGAGTCATTACAGCCAGAACGATCAATAGACCCATTCCGATCCAGATTGTTGCGGAGATTCCTTTGAGGGTCGTGGCAGACGGTGATTCCACAAACAGAAAATCCAAATCAACATCCGAATACTGGTAATCCTCCGGGCGAGCAACAATCTCCATTCGCTCATCCCAGTCAAACGTACTGATTTCGAGATCACCAACGGATACCGGTGGCAGGGGCAACCCAGTTGGAATCACTCCTGAAATCTGGAAATCATGCTCTAGATAATATCCATGGTCAATGATATCGAGATCATCAGAATCGAAATCCAAGGTGTTAAAAGTTAATATCTTACCGGCATTGACGTCTTCAGGTTTTACGGATATGATCGCAGAATAGTCTGGTGGCGGTAGCTGAACATAAATTAACCCGTCCTGGTTTTGTGTCCTGATTTCGTAATTCAAGTCCGGTTGACCTGGAAATTTGACTTCGACAAGATAGTATGGGACCTGGTTGTCAACTTTGACAAAATGATCAGGAAGCTCGACTGCACTTCTCCTGAGAGGCCTCTGGTAATTGCTGGCCGGTCCGATCGTCTCACCTTTTGTATATTCGATTTTAAGAACGGAATAATCGACGAAATATTCTCCGACGTCATATTTTTTGTTGTTATTGGTGTCGTTGAAGGGCTCGTATCGGTCCCATTTGCCATTTCCAGCTGTTTTGTCGGCGAAAAAGCCATGTGCTATAAAAATCTCATCAATACCTGCGCGCTGGTTGGGATACTTGGCCATTACAAATCCATATACATCGGTGAAATTCTCCCGGTAATCCTTGAGGATATACCAGAGGTCGTTAGCTGTCAGCTGGACATTATCATCATTTTTACCGTCATACAAGTCCCATAAGACACCGGCGATAGCCACTTCTTCAGCATGCCCACGATACTCCCACGCTTTATAATTCAATTCCAGACTGCCTATTTTAGCATAGACATGCGGGTTGGGATATTGGTAATAATCGGCAATCATCATGGCCATAAATTCAGCAAATCCCTCTGAAAAGGAATCGGAAGTGGATGGATTGATATAACCTGCGTGGTTGACCGACCCAGGAGCGCCATCTGGCCATCGGCCATACATGCTGAACATGGCATGGTGGCTGAACTCGTGCCATTCCCGGTTCATCGGCCGATCCGGCGATTCGACCTTCATGTCTTTGATATTGATATAAATGGAAGACACTGAAGGCGTGTAATGCGTCGTGACCGAATAGCCGGCAATCACATCAACCGGCAATTTATAATCTATGTTGAATTTCATGTAGTCGAGGTAAAAATCGACAGCTTCACCCATATGATAATACATGGCACAAAAGTGAGGCAGAAATTCAAGATCCGGTTTGCCATCATAACCGGATTCATTATTAGCCGCAGCCCTGAAATCGATATTTTGCAATAAATCCTTTGCGCTGCTTAGCTTGAAGCTTTTTGCCACCCAGACGGGTTGCTTTACAAATATAATGCGATAATAAGTCTTGTCGTTCCGCCGATATTGAAGTGGTACATACAATTTACAGTCGAACCCTTTTTTAACCGATCCATCGTATTTGATGCTGTAGTAGCCATAGGCGTCTGTTGAGGTTTTATATGTCTGGTTTGCCACCTGCAATATCAATTGGATATTACCCAAAGACTCACCATTCGAGCCTTTGACGACACCGCTGAAGGCATATTCCTGGAACTTGTCGCTCAAGACAGCCAAGGCATGCCGCTCCAGGATATCGGCAGCCAGTCCGACATCAAAACTGCCCTCATTCAGGCTGGTTCCTTTGATTGTAATCAGGATATTGTCTTTATATAGAATGTATCTTGAAGTACCTGTAATCTTTGTGGTTTTTTCAATCCATGAAATCTCCCTTACGCTGCGGACATTAGCTAACACTTCTGAAGTTGAGCTGGACGGTTTGAATACGGAAATCGATTCAAAGTATTGTTTTGCCCCATCCGTCTCAGGATAAACCTCGATTCTCAGTCCGATCCCATGGGACAATGGCAAAATCGACTTTTTTCCCCAGTCATAGCTTATATGGAGATTGCCATTGTAAGTAGCCGCGTCTTTGATCAAGCCTAATTCGAGGATTTCTGTGCAGACCGTGTCTTCCCGAACAAATTTGAGTATCGGCTCAGTATTGGAAGCGCTGGCTCCAACCAGTGGTAACAACAAAACCAGAAACAGGACTACAAGAAGTGCACCTGTTTTACAAACGAATATCGGACGGAATTTCAATACCTGCCACCTCTCCTCTTGAACTGTCTTGCCTTGACAATGAATACAATCCCTGCGAGCAGCATAAGCAGAGTCGCAACGCCGGTTCCGATCAGATAGATTTCTAAAGCCAGATTCTTATCGACAACCGGCTTGAAGAGCAAAAGTCCCCATACGACGCCGATGATAATAATGACCAGCAAATAAATGACCTTTACGGGTCTTTTGGAGGTCGCAATTTTACCATTCAGGACAGGTTGGCTTTGAGGTGGAACTTCCCTGATATGGTTTTCAAAACCACATTTGGTACAGAACTTCACCCAATCACTTATTTCGCTGCCACAATTCCTGCAATACATAAAGACACCCTATTTAATTTTCTCCATGGCCGCAATAGCAATAATAAGATTTACCCGTGTATTAAACTTAACTCCATCTTAACATTTTTTTCAATCTGTTGAAACCACGCGCCACGCCACGCGCCCAAGTCACCAGATAATATCTGGCAATGAGCATAAGTACTTCGTCATCGGTCTATGAGTCCTTTTCCAAGCAGGGACTTCCTTTGGCGCGCCCGGCAGAGATCGAATCCACAATCTTTTGATCTGTAAAAGATTCGATGAGTAATTATATTATATCTATCTGCTACTATATGCATAATAGTAACACATAAACAAGTATTATCTTAATAATGTTATTATTATACGCAATCATGCAAATTGGCAAATGCTTCGGCAAATGTTGTTGTATTGTCTATTCCTTATTATATAGACAGTATGTTGTCTAGCGACTTCTTGAAATGTATAATCTTAACAAGGTGATGCTTCGATGCGTGACTGGCTCATTAATAGGTGAAAAGAAAAAGAGTTAATACAAAAGCAAGTTGCAGATCTGATTGTTTTTCAAAGAGCTTACTACACCCAGATCAAACTGGGATATCGTGGAATTATATTCAACATGGCAAGGCAAATGAGTAACAATCTTGAAATCTCCTGGCAAGTGTTTTTCGTCAATGAATGACAGATTCTATCCAATTAATTTGATTTGATCTAGGAGGCAATATGAAAAAAGGTGGGAAAATAGCTCTTGGAATAACTGGCGGATTAATAGGTTTAAGTCTTATTTCATCTATAATCAATGACGGTAATCCATCTGAAACAACCTTGTTGACTACGTCGGCTTCAATAATTGAATCAATCACAGAAACAATCGAAGAGGTCACAAAACAAACCACATCAATGGCTACTCGTGAGCAAACAACAGAACCTGATGCAAAGGAAACCACCACTGAAGCTACCGCAGCGACGACTACCAAGGTGACAACGACCGCAGCAACAACTACCAAGGCGACAACGACCGCAGCAACAACTACCAAGGCGACAACGACTGCAACAGCATACCAGTTGTCAGTAATTTTTATGACAACTCCGATATCTCCTGGAGAAATTGCTACAATAAACATTAACGGAAAGCCAAATACCGAATACAATATTAACGTTAATTATTCAAGCGGTGTGAGTTCTGCTCAGGGACTTGAAAATAAGACTTCAGACGGTAACGGATATGTTTCTTGGACGTGGAAAGTTGGCCCTAGAACGAAATCTGGAGATTATTATATTGATATTATTGGTGATGGAAAAACTCTTAAAGTGAATTTTACAGTTCAGTAATGGTGGCATAAAATGGGACGTCGAATAAAGATTCCTGGCTTATCATTTAGCATGAATAGGGCTTTTGGAGTAACAGCTGCAAAAAGAAGAATTGCAAAATCAACCGGTATACCAACATCAAAGCAAGGTAGAAGAGCAAAGGTTGCCAGAGTATCGGGTTGTTTAATTCCTGCAATAACTTATTTTGCTATTTCATGTGCTATTTTGTTGATTTTATTATAAATAGAAATCCGGTTTGCTCCTCAGCATCCCCGAATCTCAAAACACCCTGACAGGGCGCTTTTATACTGTCCTCGCAATGTGGCGCACGTTTCCCAGCGAAGTTGCGCGAAAAGGTATCAATCCCAAGGTACTCCAAACGATCACACGTCATAAGCGCATTGAGACCTTGCTCAAGTATTACACGCACGTCGAAGAAGATCAGCGACAAAAAGCAGACGATGCAATTTCAAAAGCTGATGGCAAATGTTTGGCAAATGGCACCGAGAGCAACGCTTGAAATATTACATTATTATTCAGACAAAATAAAAAACCGCTGATATTTCGGCATCAGTGGCTTTTCATATGGCGCGCCCGGCAGAGATCGAATCCACAACCTTCTGATCCGTAGTCAGACGCTCTATCCAGTTGAGCTACGGGCGCATGCGCTAGATTATGATACGGCACAGATCAGCATTTGTCAACCGTGTTTTTCATTGTTTCAGCGTTGGATAACGCTATATTCACAGCCATGCATCCCTGGTACATCTGATCTTTTCCCATTTAGTACATCTGATTCGGGAAAGGTGGGGTTAGTATGAAGAGACTCAAACTGGCTGATTCATGTAGTATTTCTAAGATGATGGAGGACTGGCTGCTGACCTATAAAGCCAGGAACACTGTCAAGCAGACCACCAATCATTATCGGTTCACAATCTTGAAGCTGATCGGTCTTGTCGGGGATATTCCAGTCAGTAAACTAAATGCAAGTGTTGTTGACCAGTTCAAGATTCACTTGCGACATGAGTAACCGTCGCCTGATACAGCTCGGCATAAAGCGTCGCTTGCCCATCTGGGAATAGACGATAAGTTATCGTAGGCCAGATAGTAATGATGGTCCAACTGTTGGACCATTTCCCTGTTTTCCCGTGGGAAAGACAGTAGTTCAACTTTTGACGGGTCAACAAGTAACTTGAGTAATCTTGTAGCTGTAGATTTGGCAGAGCCCTTCTCACCCTCGATCTTTAGAATTGGGTGAGGTAAGCCAGGAATAAAGAGGCTTACTACAAATACCTTGAATAACAGTCTGTCTTCTTGAGAAACATTGAACAAAGCCAAAAACTCATCCAAAGCCCGTCCATCTATCGGCGGCACTTGCGGCAACTGATGTGGATAAGTCTTGAATAACGGCTTTTTGCAATACTCAATTGCCCAGCCTTGCTCATTGATTCTGACCACATGATGGTCCTTGTCATGTAGATCATACATGATTGAACCTGCATCCCAGTTACAGCGTAACTCAAGATCTACGGTTTTTCCATACTCCTTCGCCAAACTATCTAGTAATTTAGTAAGTTGACGTAGATATTGTCGTTTTATAGCCTCTCCCTTGTACATGAAATAATCCGATGTAAGGTAAGACTCAAAATCTGCTGTCTCTATTCCATAGATTCTTACGCCGTTGTCTGCTGGAAAGATCACATATGTTTTATTCTGTGTGTCTCTAAACAGTCGATTCTGACATGCTGCCAAAAGATTTACTATGTAGGGATCTGGCGTATTAGAGAGTTCCCTATATTGAAATACACTCTCTTTAGTTTCTAGAATTTCAGCTGGTTCTTGTCCTTCTTGAAGGGCGTTTTCTTTGATCTCTTCGTTATTCTGATTTTCTGTGTTTTCATTCATGATATTTTCCTCTTTCTTATTTGTTGATTCGTTAATTTCATTGTCTTCATTATCTTTTATTGAATTGTTCATTATACTATTCTCCTTATATTTATTATATTTATTTCATTTATGTCATCGAAATATTCATTAATAACGTAAGCGTATAAACCAGCACACCTGTACGGAAGAAAGATCCACTGTTAAGCTTT
>JAWSUP010000202.1:0-7831 GCA_033549405.1 Bacillota bacterium
GCCTTTGCCAAAAAACAGGCCGAAGGCGATACCCAGAACGGCGACCCAATACGGTGTAGCCGGAGGCAAGGTCAGGGTAAAAAGAAAACAAGACACCAGCGCCGCTTCGGACACTTTTGCTGTTTTGCCGTTTATCAGGCGCATGGCCCCGTACTCGACCATGCAGCCTGTCAGACAGACGACACCCAGTAGAACCAGAATGCGCAAGCCGAACAGGTAAGCGGCCAGAATGATGATCGGAATCAGGCTGATCAGGACTTTGTGCATGATCTTCTGTTTCAGGTAAACGCTACTCAGTTGAATACGAAGACCCCCCCTCAGACATCATGTATCCAGTATAACGCAGCACTGTCAGATAATGCAACGCAACGAAGGGGTCAGGTGGTCAGTTTATTCATCAGACTTAATACTTCTTCGATTTTTTCCTGTTCTTGCCCCGTCTCGAAAGCTTCACGAACGCAGCTTTCAAGATGCGCGTGAATGACATCACGACTGACTTTCTGCAATATTGCCTGGGTCGCCAGTATCTGGTTGTAAACATCCATGCAATAGCGGTCGTCATCGATCATCTTGAGCAGGCCGTCCAACTGACCGCGTGCGGTCTTGATCAGCCGGATTGCCCTGGCCTTGTCGGCTTTCACCGGAACAGACCTTTGTTTTCGGTGATAGCCGTGACGGTATATCCAGCTTCATCAACAGCCCGTGTCAGATCCGCATCACTGACAGCGGTTGTCAAACGGACAGTTGCCTGCCCTTTCTTCAGATCTACTTTGGCCTCGACGCCGGCGAGGCTATTGAGGGCTTTTTCGACGCGAGCCTGGCAATGGGCACAGCTCATTCCTTCGATTTTAATTGTCTTTTTCATAATCATTTACTCACTTTCATTTTATTGGATTTAAATCGCTTCAGGCGCAGGGCGTTCGTTACGACGCTAACCGAGCTCAGGCTCATGGCGGCTGCGGCAAACATCGGACTGAGCGTCCACCCCAGGAATGGAAAGAAGATGCCGGCCGCCAACGGAATACCGAGCGTATTGTAGAAGAAGGCCCAGAAAAGATTTTGCCGGATATTGCGAATGACCGCCTTACTCAGCTTAAGTGCCGTTACCGCATCACCCAGGTCGCTGCGCATCAGAATCATGTCGGCAGATTCGATCGCTATGTCCGTACCCGCGCCGATAGCGATACCGACATCGGCCCGGACCAGGGCTGGTGCGTCATTGATGCCGTCACCAATCATGGCGACGATATGTCCGGATTCCTGGAGGCTCTGGATCTGTGCTTCCTTGTCCTGCGGCATGACTTCGGCGATCACCCGATCGATCCCGACCTGCTTGCGGATTGCCTCAGCCGTGCGCTTGTTGTCGCCAGTCAGCAAGATAACATCAAGGCCGGCTGCCTTGAACCGCTCTATCGCCGACCGGCTGGTTGGTTTAATTGTGTCGGCTACGGCGATCACACCGATAAGAGATTGTCCATCGGCGAAGAACAACGGGGTCTTCCCTTCAGCTGCATAGGATTCAGCTAAGGATGACAGCTCTTCAGGCGCATGGCCGGTTTCCTGCATATAGGCCTGGTTGCCTGCATAGTAATGCCGCTCCGCAATGATAGCCGTCACACCCCGTCCGGGAACGGCTTCGAATGCGGACGCCTGCGGAATCAAGAGTCCGGCTGACTGTGCATGGGCATAGATCGCTGCAGCAAGCGGGTGCTCAGATGAGCGTTCCAGGCCAGCCGCAAGCGAAAGGAATTGGGATTCATCCAGATTGTTCAGTGGCCGGATATCGGTCACCTGTGGCTTGCCTTCAGTTACGGTCCCGGTCTTGTCGAGCACAACGGTATCAACCGACTGGGCAATTTCCAACGCTTCGCCGGATCGCACCAGGATACCGTAACTGGCGCCTTTTCCTGTCCCCACCATGATGGCGACAGGTGTTGCCAGACCCAGGGCACAGGGGCAGGAGATGACGAGCACAGCGATTGTGATGGACAACGCGAACTCAAAGGTCGCTCCCGTAAGCAGCCAGATGATGCCGGCAACGATGGCGATGACGATGACGATCGGGACAAAGACACCGCTGATCTTGTCTGCCAGTCTTGATATCGGCGCCTTGGACGCACCGGCTTCCTCAACGATCGCAATGATGCGTGCGAGTGTCGTATCCTGACCAATCTGAGTCGCCTTGAGCGTGAAGGCGCCGCTCAGGTTGATTGTCGCTGCAGACACCTTGTCGCCCGGCTGTTTGTCGACCGGCATACTTTCACCGGTTAGCATAGATTCATCAATCGATGAACGGCCGTCAAGGATGATGCCGTCAACCGGAATACCGGATCCAGGCTTGACCAGGATCTGGTCGCCGACGACGACCTGCTCGACCGGTACTGTCGATTCCTGCCCGTCACGCAGGACAAGCGCTGTTTTTGGGGCCAGATCGATCAGCTTGGCGATCGCGTCGGTTGTCTTGCTTTTTGAACGAGTCTCCAGGTACTTGCCCAGTGTAATTAATGTCAAAATAGTGGCAGCAGACTCAAAATACAGATCCATGCTGTAGCGCATAACCAAGTCAGTCTGACCATGTCCCAGTCCATAGCCGATACGGTAGAGCGCGTAAATGCCATAACCTATAGCCGCTGCAGATCCGATTGCGATCAGCGAATCCATATTGGGATGTCCGCGCAGCAAAGTGCGGAAGCCCGCCGTAAAATAAATGCGGTTGACGATGGCTATCGGCAGGACCAGCAGAAACTGAGTTAGGGCAAATGTCGCCGTATTGTTCTGTCCATGCAGCCAGGACGGCAGGGGCCAGTCGAACATGTGCCCCATGGCGATGTACAATAGCGGAATCATGAAAACAAAGGATACAATAACCCGCTTTTTCATATCGTTTAGTTCGCTGTTCCTGGCCGGCTTCGCCGTTGAAGCTTCCCTGGATTCCTGGCGTTCTCCGGCAATCTCCGCAGCGTAACCGGCCTTCACTACCGCGTCAATGATGCCCAAGTCGTCGACTGTCTGTTCATCAAAGGTCACATTCATGCTGTTGGCCAGCAGATTGACCTGTACCGCATCAACACCGGGCAGGCGGCCGACCTGCTTTTCTATGGTCGCTGAGCAAGCCGCGCAGGTCATTCCCTTGACATCAAATTTTTTGATCATATAAGTCACCTTCTATACACTACACCCCGGGTGGGGTATCATGGCTTCATGGTAACTTATATCACTGGTTCTGTCAAGTTGATCAAATGCAGTGCTATTCGGCAAATAACGCTGTTGACAGGTACCGTTCTCCATTATCCGGGAATATGACAACGATGACTTTTCCGGCCATGTCTGCTCTGCCCGCGACTTGGGTCGCAGCCCATAAGGCGGCACCTGAAGAGATCCCGACCAGCAGGCCTTCACTGCGCGGCATTTCCCGTGCAGCCGCGAAGGCATCGGCATTGGTCACCGTGACGATTTCATCATAAATGGTGGTGTTGAGCACTTCTGGCACAAATCCGGCGCCGATCCCCTGGATCTTGTGCGGCCCGGCCCGTCCTTCTGACAAGATGGGTGAGTCAGCCGGCTCGACAGCCACGATCTTCAGGTCCGGTTTTTGCTTTTTCAGGTATTCACCTGCGCCAGTGATGGTTCCGCCTGTTCCGATACCGGACACAAAGATATCGATGGCCCCGTCTGTATCGGCCCAGATCTCAGGCCCGGTCGTCTTGCGGTGAATCGCCGGATTGGCCGGATTAATGAACTGTCCCGGGATAATGGCACCCGGAATATCGCGGGCGAGTGCTTCGGCTTTGGCAATAGCACCTTTCATCCCGGCAGATCCTTCTGTCAGAACCAGTTCAGCGCCATAGGCTTTCAACAGGTTTCTGCGTTCCATACTCATGGTTTCAGGCATGGTCAGGATCACACGGTATCCCCTGGCTGCAGCGATCGCTGCCAGGCCTATCCCTGTGTTGCCGCTCGTCGGCTCGACCAGCACCGAACCTTCTTTTAAGCGACCGTCTTTTTCAGCTGCAGCAATCATACTGAGCGCGATTCGGTCTTTGACACTGCCAGCCGGGTTACTGGACTCAAGCTTAGCGATCAGCCTGGCCTTCAGGTTATGTTGTTTGCTGTATCGGTTTAGTTCTATGAGCGGTGTGTGGCCGATCAAATCTGTCACACTCTGATAGATATTAGTCATCGTAGTCACCTCGCAATTTATTACATACTTTACATATATGTATTATATGTTATTATAGAAGAGAACCCAAGATCTGTCAAGCCGTTTTTGATTGCACCTCAGGAACCATTGACCGGCATCATACAAGAGAGGATAGAAACATTATGAAAATCTCAGCCCGGGGACAACAGGCACTGGCGACAATGGCTTATCTGGCTATCCAGCATGAAGAACAGAAGTTGATTGCAGGACCGGCGATAGCTGATTTTCTCGGTGTCTCAAAAATATACCTTGAGCAGACACTGGCTCTGCTCAAACGGGCATATCTTGTCTCCGCCATAAAAGGTGCGCAGGGCGGTTATCGACTATCACGGAATGCGCGGAAAATAACGGTCGCAGAGATTTTGTTGGTGGCTGAACCCGGTCTTTTCGACATGCCTCCGCCGCCCGGACCGGAAATACCGGCCTTATTGCATGTTCTCGATGATCAGATCTACCAGCCGCTTGATCGATCTGTCCGGTCGTTATTGAAGGGTATGTTGCTCCAGGACCTTGCTGACGCATACGGCCGTCTGAAAACTGACGCAGGCTTTATGTTTTATATCTGACCGTTCAAGACCAGATTTCGAATATAATCGCTGGATTATCAACCTGCACAGCTGACTGCAAGCTTAACTTTGCATCGAAATGGCTGTTATTTCGTTGATTTTGTCATACCTTCATGATAGGATATACGCGGTGAGGGCAATTATTTTGCTCTGTTTGCCTTTTAATGGCAACGCCGATGCCGTCTTATCCGGCATCATACAAAGCAAAGCGCAAACGGAGGAATATTGTGAGTACAAAAATCGTCATTCTTGGCGCCGGATATGCTGGTGTCCTGACGGCCAAGAAACTGGCAAAGCAGTTCAGAAAAAATCAGGATGTTCAGATTACGATTATCGACAAAAACAGCTATCATACAATGCTGACGGAATTGCATGAAGTTGCAGCCAATCGTGTGGAGGAAGACAGTATTCGTGTCAGTTTGAAACGGATATTTGCCGGTCGCAAAATCCAGGTTGTCCTGGATCACATCGAAAAAATCGACTATGAAAACCAGGAACTGATCGGCAGACAGGGCACCTATGCCTACGATTATCTGGTGGTGGCGGCCGGTTCTCAGCCGGCTTTCTATGGCATCCCCGGAGCCGAGGAGCATGCGCTCAAACTCTGGTCTTACGAGGACGCCGTCAAACTGAAGGCGCACATCCTAAAGATTTTCACGCAAGCCATGAACGAGCCGGACCCGGTTATACGGCGTAAGCTATTGACTTTCTTCGTCTGCGGTGCAGGTTTCACGGGTGTCGAAATGGCCGGTGAGTTGGCCGAATGGATCCCTATACTCTGCCACCAGTATGAGGTAGATCACAGTGAAGTCCGGATCGTCGAAGTCGAACTGCTTGACCGAGTCATTCCAGTGCTATCTCCCAAACTGTCAGCCAAAGCACAAAGACGCCTTGAGAAGATGGGAATCAAGGTCCGCTTGAAGACAAGTGTCTGTGCTGTGGGTCCTGATTTTATCGAGATGGGCTGCGAAGACGACCAGCGCATCCGCGAAGAAACTGCGACAGTCATCTGGACGGCCGGCACCCAGTGCGCCGATATCGCCAAAAATTCCGTCTCTCTCAAGCAAGTTGGGCGAGGCAGGCTGCAGACAGACGCTTACCTGCGGGCTGAAGGAAAAGAAAATGTATTCATCGCCGGCGATAATGCTTTCTGTGTTCCTGAAGGCCACGACACCCCTGTTCCGCAGATGGTCGAAAATTGCGAGCATTCTGCCAAAAACATCGCCCAGAACATCAATGTGCTGGTGACTGGCAAAGGCAAACTCAATGAATACCAGCCACATTTTCATGGTGTCATGGTATCGATCGGCGGCCGCTATGGTGTCGCCCATGTCGGAACCGACAACAAGAAGTTTTCTCTTCCCTCGTTCCTGGCCATGTTTACCAAGCACTTTATCAATATCATTTATTTTCTGCAGCTTCTTGGCTGGAACAAGATCTTCAGTTACCTGAAACACGAGTTTTTTACAGTTCGCAACTGCCGCAGTTTTGTCGGCGGCCATCTGTCAAATCGGACCCCCAGTTTCCTCCTGGTCCCTCTCCGCCTGTTCCTAGGGTTCATGTGGCTTTACGAGGGCATTAAGAAAATCGGGGAAGGCTGGCTGGAGTCGCCAAAGCTCGTCTTGTTTTTCCGCGGCGCCGACCAGTTCTTTGAGAACATCATCAGTGGCACAGGCGGATCCACAGATGTCGTTGCCGGCGCTACAGGCGCCGCGACAGAAGGTTCGGTACTGATTAACTGGAATATCCTCGGTTTTCTCCGGGTGATCCTGGTGAATGCAGGCGACATTGCCCTGAAGATCCAGTTCAGCCTGATGGATTGGTTCCGCGACACAGTCATTTATGCCAGCGGCGACACGCAGTTGTTCTTCCAGATCGTCATCGTTGTTTCAGAAATCCTGATCGGCCTGGCCTTGCTGGGTGGCCTGTTCACGACACTGTCCGCTGGGTATTCGATCATCTTGCAGGTCATGTTCGTCATGACCACTGGCCTCTACATGGGAACCTGGTGGATGGCATTTGCTGCTTTCGCTGTCATCATCGGCGGCGGACGCATCTTCGGACTCGATTATTACTTCATGCCCTGGCTCAAGAAGCAATGGAGAAAATTGAAAATTGTACGCAAATCGTATTTATACCATGACTGAGCAACCAGCAGAGAACGGGGCCCCGCAAGGGCCCCGTACATTGCAGGCTTCACTGGACGAGACGCGTGAGCTGATCCGCCGGACACTGCAACAGAGCGATCCGGTTCTGGCTGACGTCACACGGCATCTGGCGCAAGGCAACGGCAAGAATATCCGGGCTGCTTTTCTGCTGGCGGCTTCAGCCGATGAGAACGGTCTGGTCAGCCAGAATGCTGTCACCGCTGCCGCCGCTCTGGAAATTCTGCACCTGGCGACACTGGTGCATGATGACATTATCGACGATGCACCGACACGGCGCGGGCAGCCCAGTGTCCAGCGGAAATTCGGCAAAAAGACGGCTGTCATCAGCGGCGACTACCTTTTCTGCGTCTGTTTTTCGATGATCGCCGGTCAGACACAGCAATATCCCCAGCACATCAGCTTGTTTACAAAGGCTATCAGTGGGCTGTGCGTCGGCGAACTTAGACAGCATCAGCACAACCGCGACACCGATCTCAGCGTCCTGGGCTATATGCGCATCATCGCCGGCAAGACAGCTGCCCTGTTTGCCCTGGCCTTATATGCAGGTTCGCTTCTGGGCGGATCGGACGAAAAAACCTGCCGCCTGATGGGCAGGATCGGGTATAATGTCGGCATCCTGTTTCAATTGATTGACGATTGCCTGGATTATGAATCAACCGCAGGAACCTTGCAAAAATCGGTCAAACATGATCTCACAGAGGGCGTCATCACATTGCCTCTGATTTATGCCATGCAGAAAAACATCGGGCTTAAACAGTTGGCAGGTCAGGCAAATCTGTCCGCGGCTGAAATCCGCGATGCCGCAGCAGAAGTCATGCGGCTTGGCGGCTTAAACCAGGCCCGCCTGGTTGCCGACAAGTACTACTTAAAAGCCGGTCATCTGCTCGAGCAGCTGG
>JAWSUP010000203.1:0-7750 GCA_033549405.1 Bacillota bacterium
GTTTATCCCCGCGCAGTTCAAAAAGGTCAAGCACGTACGCTGGATCTATGCCTGCCGCAACTGTGAACAGAACGATATCACCACGCCGATTATCCGGGCGGAAGCACCGACACCGCTCATCAAGGGCAGCATTGCCTCGGCGGAGCTGGTCGCCGGCATTATCAACGGCAAGTATGTCAATGCCCTGCCCCTGTACCGCCAGGAAAAAGAATTTGAACGGCTTCACGCTTACCTGCCACGCCAAAACATGGCCAATTGGGTGATCCGTTGCGCGCAAGATTATCTGTCCCCCCTGTATGAGCGCATGCGCAAGGAACTGCTGAAGAAAGATGTGGCCCATGCAGACGAAACGACGACCCAGGTGCTGAAAGAACCGGGCCGAAAACCGACCACCCAAAGCTATATGTGGCTGTATCGCACTGGGCGATGTGACCAGCCGATTGTCCTGTTTGACTACCAGCAAACCCGTGCGGGGAAACACCCCGAGCAATTTTTGCGTGATTTCAAAGGCTATCTGCACACCGATGGTTATGCGTGTTACCATAATCTGCCATCCACCATCACCGTGATCGGTTGCTTCGCACATGTACGCCGGCGGTTCGAAGAAGCGCTCAAGATCATGCAACCTCAGGATAGGGCAGGTTCCCGTGCTGAAGCCGGCCTGGCTTATTGCAATGCGCTCTTCAAATGGGAACAGAAATGGGCCGATTTATCCAGCACGGAACGCTATGCTTTGCGGTTGGCACACAGTCAGCCGGTTTTGGACGCTTTTCATCACTGGTTGATCGAAACCAATTCCCTGGTCGCACCCAAGTCCAAAATCGGCAACGCCGTTAGTTATACCCTCGGCCAATGGCCCTATCTGGTCAACTTCATGCTGGATGGCCGTCTGGAGATCTCAAATAATGCCGCCTTATCCTCATCTTTAGGAAATCCTCATCATTCCCCGGACATGCGCTGCCGCAACGTCATCTAAGAATAAGATGAGGATTTCCTGATTGCCTGATTGGATGTGGCTATAATGGAATCATCTTTTTAGGAGGTATGATTCCATGAATCAATTTAGCCAGAGTGTGGAAAGAGTTGTTGCCTTTCTGAGGGAACAGAAATACACGGCATCGACCGTGTGCGAGCACAAGAAATGCTACAGCGAATTGCGAACGCACCTAACTGAGGCAGGACTTGGATATTCATTTGAAACAGCATTGGACTGGATCAAGCAGGGAAGCGAGTACTGGGACCGGAGAAAATCCGCTAACTACAGGCATTTCATCGTCCATTTGGATGACATGGATCGGCTGGGCGGAATCCCGGCCTATCATTTATCGTATCATTTCCCGCCGTTCACGAGGCTGTCGGGAACGCTCGCAAAGGAGTTGGGCATGTTTTTGGACAGCATCGAGACTGAGAACATGAAAGAAAACATGCGGAAGCGATGTTCAAATTTTCTCCTGTTCTTGCAGGAGAGAGGCGTGTCTTCCGTAGCGGAAACAACCTATGGCCATATCAGCCAGTTCCTCGATGAAGATACCCATAAGACAAGAAAATCCAAGAACGTGTTCGAATGTGCCGCCCGTCGGCTACTAGCATTCCACCACCGCGAGCTTGGCATAAGCATCGGGTTGTCATACGCCTGCAATAAGCAAATGTCACCGCACATTCAGCCGCCGGCTGAGATGCCAGACAGCACCATCGAAGAGGTAACCAGGCTTAGGAGTGAAAGCCTTGGCTTTCCTTTGACGAAATACCACGACGCCATCGACGGTTATGTGGACTGTCTCAAAAAGCACTTGTACTCAAAAAATATCATAAAACACGCAAAGCGCACCTGCAGGCTCCTGTATGTGTTCTTCGACATGCACGGAACCGGGTACTCGCTGGAACTCAGCCTGCTTTGGCTTTCGGAACTGAAGTCTGCCCTGGGCAGCAGTTGGATGCAAACCCGCCGGGTGTTGATGCAGTTCAATCAGTACGCTACACTCGGGGACATAGCCCCGGAAAAGGTATACAGATACAAAGACACGTCTTTGTCGCGGCTTCCGCGTTGGTGCGTGAATAAAATCACGGAATACCTTGAGCTGCGCAGGAAAGAAGGGCTGGCAAGGTCGTCGATTGACATGTGCCGCTCTTCATGCGTCCGTTTCTGCGCCTTCCTTGTTGCCCAGGGAGTATCATCGTTCCACGACATCGCAGCCAGTCATCTGGTGCTGTTCAACCGATTGGACCCACACGAAACTGCCGAAGGGAAAAGCGCTTACAATGTGCGGATAAGAATGTTCCTGGAGTACTTGGAGGAAGGAGTTCTGTCGGACAAGCCAATGATGCACAAAGCACTACAATGCCAATGCGCCGACAAGGAAAGAGTCACGGTTGTTTTCAACGACGACGAAATGTCCAGAATCGCGGCCTTCTGCCGTAGCAGTGCCGCTCCCTACGAACTCCGCCGGTCGGCAATGGTCTTGCTGGGTCTTCGGATGGGTTTGCGGGCATCGGACATTGTCAATCTCAAATTCGCGGATATTGATTGGGTGAAGCAGACAGTGTCGATTGTCCAGACGAAGACACTCAAGTCCCTGAGCTTGCCGCTGCCCGTTGAAGTGGCTAACTCACTTTACAGGTATGTGCGCGACGGGCGTCCACTCAGTGAGTCCCCTTTCCTTTTCATCCACCACAGGGTGCCGTTCGGGAAACTGTGCAAAGGAACCTGCAGACAGGCAATCCATGCCATACTGGGCAAAAATACTCGCGGCGGCTTCCACACGACCCGGAGAACGTTTGCCACGAATCTCCTAAGGGCCGGGGTTGGCGTGAACACCATTATTGACTCCTTGGGGCATAGCACGGATGACACTGTCAATGAATATCTGTCGCTGGACGAAGGGCGGATGAGGCTTTGCGCCATGTCCCTTGCGGAAGCAGGCATCCAGTTGGAGGGAGGTCTGTTCCTATGAGCAAGGATTATATCTATGCCAGCGAGCTTGGCGCCCATATATCCGACTTCATTGCTCAGAAACGCTCATCCGGTTTCATATATGACTATGAAGCGAGTGTCCTGAAGGCCTTCGACGATTTTTACGCGGCCAATGGATACCATGACGTCGCCATCACAAAATGCATCATGGACGACTGGAACAGGAGATTCCTTCTTGTTTCAAACGGAACCCGCGCACAGATGGTGTCGTTCGTGAGGCTGTTCTCTGTTTACCTCAATTCAATTGGGATCAGCTCATACGTCCCGGGCAAAGTGCCCTCGGCCCAAACCCCGGTCCCCCACGTAATGAACAGGGATGAAATCCAATCGTTCTTTGCAGCCGTTGACGCATACGCACCGAGCGTTCCCCGACCCGCATTCCACAGGCTGGCCGGTGAATACCGTGTCATATTCCGGCTGATCTACTGTTGCGGGCTCAGGATATCCGAAGCCTGCAGCCTCCGCAGAGACTGCGTGGATCTGGAAAACGGCGCAATAACCGTTAAGCACTCCAAAGGCGACAAAGACAGGATCGTTTACCTGGCCAACGATTTGAAGGCGGTGGTGAAGGACTATTGGGATCATATATGTCTTAGTCTTGCGGCAATCCCGGAGTGGTTTTTCCCCTCCATAGACCCGCGGGCGCACATGCCAAAAACCAGCTTGGACAGAAAATTCAGCGGCTTTTGGGCAAAGACGCCTTATGCAAATACTTGCGACAAGAATCCAACGGTCCATTGCCTCAGGCATACGTTTGTTGTCGAAACGATGAACAAGTGGATGTCATCCGGCGCGGACCTGAATGTGATGATGCCATACCTGAGCAAGTACCTTGGGCACAAAGGCAGGAATGAAACTTTCTACTATTACCACCAAGTAAAGGATGCATTCCGCATAGTCAAAGAGAAAGATGTCGTTTCCGGCAGGGTACTTCCCGAGGCTTCCGCATATGAAAACTGATAAACTGGCGGGCAGCCTGTTCTTTTCGAGGACGGCAGAGTTCCTCGGCAATTACCTGGTCAACCAATCGGCCAAAAGCCCATGCACGGTCAGGTCATACCGGGACGCTTTGACTGTTTTCAGGCGGTACATCCACAACGAGAAGGAGCTCTCGATTGCAAAGTTCTCTTTTAAGGACTGCACAAGGGAATTCCTGTTGGATTTCATGGTTTTCTTGAAAGAAAAGGGGAGTTCCCCAGGCACATGCAACCAACGCCTGACTGCAATCAAGTCATACCTTTGGTACTGCGCGGACTGCGACATTACCCTCCAGCCGTCCGCATTGGCCGCATCGCATGTCCCCTTCCAAAAGGAACCAAAACTGAACAGGGAAACCCTTTCGGAGGAAGCCCTGGCGGCGATCTTTACTGCTCCAAAGGCTAACATGATCGGAAGGCGTGACCAAATGATTATGATTCTGCTGTATGACACAGCCATACGTCTCAGCGAATTGACCGGGATGCTCCTGTCTGATGCGAACTTGGCTGTCGCAGAGCCGTATGTACGGATTCGGGGGAAGGGAAACAAAGATAGGATTGTCGCATTGTCTGACAAGGCAGCCGAGCATCTCAGGCACTATATCCATGCGTTCCATAGTAATGCCAGTAGTGGCAACACGCCTTTGTTCTATACTGTGATAAAGGGTGCCCGCCACCGGATCTCTCCCGGCAACATCGAGAGGATTATCAACAAGTACGCGGATTCTATACGCGGGGAGTTCCCGAACCTGCCCGACAAGGTTTACCCCCATATGTTCCGAAATCAAAACTAAAATAAAATCCAAACTATCTGGTAGAAATCAAGAAACCAGAGTGCTCTGAGCTTTATAAAGTTTGGATTTTATTTTGAAGCAAGACTCATATATGATAATCCCAGGAGGTGATCATATATGGATTTTACGCATTTACAACAGCATTACCATGAGCTATTGGATTACATTGAAAAGGAGGGATACACAGAAAGCTATATCCGGCTTTTACATGATGATATCAAATGGATACTAAAAAATGAAAAGTATAGATCCTGGCAATCTTATATGGATGTCTACTATGACCGGATACACAAATCAGAATCGAAACTGTATAAGAAGAACCATAGGATAGCATTTGGGGCTATACAGCAATTCGATTTTTATGGAGAATATCCGAACAGAAGAATCAAAAACTGTTTTATAAAACGGGGCACTTATTATCAACTTATCAAGGAATTCAAGGAATTGATAGATTTTTACAGGGCAGCCGATAAGCTTCGCGGTCTTAAAGAACAGACCATTTATGGGAATGCGTCTGCCGCATCAACTTTCCTCTGTGCCATGCAGAAGAAAGGCTTACAAAGTCTTGACTGTATCAATGAAGAGGATGTGCTCTCTTTTTTTCTTGACAGCGAGGGCAAGGTTTCTAAGTGTAGTAGCTACAAAAAACAGATAGCGACTGTATTCAAAGCAGGGATTGGCTGGAAAGAAAAAGAATGTCAGATTCTCCTTGCATACCTTCCTCCGATACGCCCCAAAAGAAAAAATATCCAGTTTCTCACATCAGAAGAGGTGGAATCCATCCATGCCCTGCTGGATGACAGAAACTCTGGCTTATCATTACGAAACAGAGCGATTGGTAAACTGCTGTTCTTCACAGGAATAAGAGCGTGCGATATAGCTGGGATGGAGCTTGGTTCCATTGACTGGGATGCTGACGAGATACATTTCCCGCAACAGAAGACTGGACAACCATTAGTTCTTCCTCTTACAGCAACTATTGGAAATTCCATTTATGATTATCTTGTAAATGAACGGTCCAAAAGCAACGATAATCACTTGTTTCTTAGCGAGGTTTATCCTCACTATCCGTTTAAAGCTGGTGCTGTCTGGCATCAGGCAGCCAAAATTTATAAAGCCGCTTCTCTGCGACAGAAAAAAGGCGATCGTCGTGGAACGCATCTTTTCAGGTACAATGTCGCGACATCCTTCCTAAGCAGTGGAATCCCCCGACCGGTTATCAGTCAGACGCTGGGTCATTCAGACCCCCACTCATTGGATCCATACCTCCATGCTGACCTTGTGCACCTGAAAGAATGCGCATTGAGTATAGAAGCATTCCCGGTAAGTGAGGGGGTGTTCTGTCCATGAGTCAGTTCAGATCTTGTTTTTCAAAGCTAATAGACCGGTTCATTGAATATCGTAAGGCATCCGGCTCATGGAACGAACCGTGTTATGGGCTAAACATCAAGCTTTTCGACCATTACTGTGCTGACAACTATCAGTCGAGTACGGTACTGACACAGGAGATGGTTGATGCTTGGTGTGCCAAAAGGGATACCGAAACAAACCGCTCATATGAAACCAGGACAAGGGTCATAAGGACGTTCATTGATTATCTACAATGCAGGGATCTTACGGATGTCCTCCCTCCAACTGCCCTTAGGCCAGAACCAAAAATATACACCCCATATGCATTTGAGGAGGATGAGATAAAACGCTTTTTCCGTGAATGTGATAGTATTCAGCCATATCTTGGAAGGCGGGCATCGGTCATAAGGAAGTTCACGGTTCCAGTCTTTTTCCGTTTATTATACAGCACTGGTATGCGTACAACTGAGGCGAGGCTGCTCAGGACAGAGAACGTCGACCTTGAACGTGGTGTCATTGATATCCAGAGATCGAAAGGATATGACCAGCATTATATCGCGATGCATGATACGATGACCAACCTTATGACGAAATACAATCAGGCGATTTCTGAACTGCAACCGACCAGGGCTTATTTCTTCCAGTCCAGCAAAGGTCCTCACTATTCCAGGGAATGGGTACAAGATAACTTTCGTGCGCTGTGGAACAAGGCGAATGGTTCTGTGGCTTCGCCTGTCGCATATGATGTCCGCCATCATTATGCCATCGTAAATATCAATAGTTGGATTGATGATGGTTTTGAATTCAGCGATAAGCTGCACTATCTTTCAAAATCCATGGGGCATCGTTCTATAGAGGCGACACGTTATTATTATTCAATCGTTCCCCGTCTTGCTGATATTCTGATTGACAAGACGGAGTTGGATTTTAATGCCATAGTACCAGAGGTGATTGATGATGAAGAATAATAATGAAGCTGTGACATTTTCACGATACATAGCAGCTTTCCTTTATGATTATGCTCCGGGCAGCCTGACAAATAGTGAACGTACACTGAAATCTTATAAAGATGCATTAACTCTTTATGTGTTGTTCCTCGAATCAGAAAGCATAACGCCATCTGATTTCATAAAGGCATGCTTCGAAAAGCTGTATATCGAAAAATGGATCCGATGGCTTAAAGAGAGCCGCAACTGCTGTCCGGACACATGTAATGTACGTCTTGCTTCTATCCGCGTTTTTCTTGAGTATGTTGGCAGCCGGGATGTCAGCCTCATGTACCTGTATCAGGATGCAAGGTCAATTAAAAGGCAGAAATGCGTCCCTAAGAAAGTCAGTGGACTGACACGGGATGCCGTTAACGCCATGCTGTCATCTCCGGATCCGGCTATAAGCATTGGGAAAAGGGATCTTGTTTTCATGATTCTTTTGTATGCGACTGCAGCAAGACTGGACGAGATCCTGTCAGTGAGGATCAAACAATTGCACATGGATCAGAAGAAGCCGTATGTCACCATTGTCGGCAAGGGCCAGAAGACAAGGACACTCTATCTTCTGCCAAGAGCAGTCTCACATATCAAAAAATATGTGCATGAAGTCCATGGAAATCCGGCGGATCCTGATGCATACCTTTTTTATTCCAGAGTGGGTGGAAAATA
>JAWSUP010000204.1:0-3053 GCA_033549405.1 Bacillota bacterium
CGTTCATCCGGAAAACATCAAGATGGCGACGGTTATCGCGACGACCGGCCCGATTCTCATCGCCTATCCGTTTGTCCAGAAGTACTTTGTCAAAGGCGTCATGATCGGTTCCATCAAGGGCTGAGCTGCCTGGTTGGCCTGCCCGGTGCTTGTTGAACATAGAGTCCCTCTGTTTTTTAACCCGTAAGGGTATGATGAAAGGAGAAAACATCATGAAGAGAAAGTTCCTCCCCCTGCTGTTGCTTGTGCTCGTCTTTTCGCTGGTCATAACGGCCTGCACCGGACAAACCACGACAACAACCACCGGCACGACCGGAACAACCAAACCGGGCGAGACGACGACCACGGCAGCGACAACAACAGAAACGCCGGTCATCAAGCTCAGCATCTGGACCCCCAACTTCGGCGTCGAAGCCCAGGGGACCATGATCCAGGAAGAATGGCAGAAAGCCCAGGAAGCCTATCTCAATGTCAAGTTTGACTTCGACTGGGAGACGACCCCGTGGGCTGATTACCGCGAGAAAGAGAAGATCGTGCTGGCCAGCGGCGATTATCCGGATATCTTCACAAATTCCTGGGAAGACACACCCAAGGAATACGGCGGTCAGGGAATGCTGCTCGAGCTGTCGCCCTATCTGGACTTGATGAAGAATTATCAGGCCTTTATCGATGGAACACCAGACGGTGATAAAATGGTTTTTACCGCCGATGGAAAGACATATGGATTCCTCGATGGCATTACCAATCCGGATGGTATTGAAGGTGGACAGTCTTTTTCCGCTTATGCCTATCGTTTTGACATCATGAGGCAGCACGGGATCGACATTCCCATGACTATTGACGCTTTCTACGATGCAGCGATGCAGCTCAGGGAACTGTACCCGGATGTCTACCCGATCAACATCGCATCCAAAGGATTCGCCATCCAGCGTGGTTTTAACGGTGTTTTCCGCACATTCAACACCTACTATTACAATGGTACAGAGTTTGCTTATGGACCGGTTGAAGATCAGTACAAAGAGATGATGATCTTCATTAACAAGCTCTATGAGAATGATCTGCTCGATCCTGAATTTGTCGTTGACGACGACACACGGATCCAGGAAAAGGCAGTGTCTAACCGCACATTTATATTCCCAAGCAACTGGGCAGGATCAGTAAACAACTGGAATGATCAGATTGACAAGACCATGTACCCCGATATGGAATGGGGTCTGGCCTATGTTCCTTCCCATCCCGAATATGGCACTGCCTGGAAGCATGATTCAAAACTGCCCGGCAAGACCCTGCAGTATCGGTTCCAGACCGTTATCAGCGCCAAAACAGAGTATCCGGAAATTTGTGTTCAGATGCTCGACTACCAGTACTCTGATGAGCTGATCGAACTGCTCGACTGGGGCGTCAAGGGCGTCACCTATGACGTCGGCGCAGACGGCAAGCGCTACTTCCTGGATCTTGGCGTCGAGCCGAAAGATTTTATCCAGAAGCTGGCCGAATACGGTGTAGCCACCTCGTTTGGCTGCCGTACCGGTATTCCGTGGGCGCCACAGGATTTCTCCGCGAATATTGCCACGATGCGTACCGAACCCTGGTATGATCACCAGACCAAACAGTTTATCGATGATCGTTACTGGGTCGCGACCGACCGTCTGGGCGGCAAAGAATCTATTTTCCCAAACAGCCGCGCTCCATCACTTGATCTGTCGCCTGATGAAGCATCACAGCGCGCTTCGATCTTCACCGCCTGCAACACGTATGCCAATGAAATGGCCATCAAGTTCATCACCGGCGAAGTGGACATCGAAGCCAACTGGGACAAGTATGTCAGCGACATGAAGAACATCGGCGACTATGAAGCCGGCCTGAAGATCATGAACGACAAGATCGGCTGATTGACGAACTGATAAACACATGATTCACACCGGAGCAATGTAAAAAGCAGGGGTGTCCGGCGCGCAGGCGCAGGGCATCCCCGTTTTTTCGTCAAGCAGGCCTCTGACAGTCTGTGCTAAAATGGACTGGACAACCCCGGTCGGTTGCCGATCGACTGAAATCAACCCTTAATCCAGGGAGGGACGCTCGTGTTCGCCAGATTATTCAGCCAGGTGCCCCTGAAAATCCAGCTGCCAGGCTACATCATGCTGACGGTCCTGGTCATTTTGCTGGTGAATCAGTTCTATTACCAGGAGATGATGCGGACTTACGAACGGCAGGTCTACGACAGCGCAGACGAACTGTCAGACCAGATTGCCGACGGCCTTGACAATTTTGCCGATTCAGTCGACCGGATCGCCCAGAGCATCGCTTACAACCGGATCGCCCAGGACTACCTGATGGAAGAGGATGCCGGCGAGAAGTTCCAGCTGTTTCTGACATTGTCCAACCTGCTGGAGAACATGCGGTCACTCGACGACCGGATCATCGACATCCAGCTGGTCGGCACAAACGGCAACAGCATCACATTGCGCGGCGCTTCAGGCATCCAGGATCAGCCGGATCTGCCGGCTGATCTGCCGGAACGCTCCAGCGCCTGGTTTTCCGGCATAGCTGTTGACCGGTTGCAGACAACCCCAATCTCGTTTATGACGGCTGCATTGCGCGTCTATTCGATCGATCCGAACCGCCTGACCAACCGGCTGATCGGAACCCTGACCCTGATGATCGATGCCCGGGGCCTTATGGACCTGGGCCAGCTGACGCAGGCTGACAGCCGCTGGCAGATCTTTCTGCTGGACCGGGACAGCCAGATCGTCGCCGACGCCGCGTCCTTTGCCGACGTCAACCTGGAACTGGCGGAAGAGCTGCACACCCGGGTGCTGTCCATTCAGGATGCCGGTCCGGTCACTTTCCGGAATGAACCTTCCTGGATGCAGCTGAAAGCTGTTCCTGTCCTGGGCATGACCATTGTCACGGTACAGCAACAGGAGATCCTGCGCAGCAGCATGAACCGCCTGACCACGATTCATTATCTCACCTTGCTGTTGGTTGCCCTGCTGCTGTCCGCCACCCTCTACCTGGCCCTGCGCAATCTGCTGAGGCCGATCAGCAGGCTT
>JAWSUP010000204.1:3063-7711 GCA_033549405.1 Bacillota bacterium
TTTTCAACAGCGGCAACCGCAAAGTGCTGAAAGAGCGCGTCGAGCTGCCCTTTGCCAGCCCTGAACTGAGGATCCTGACTGACTCTTTCAACCGCATGCTGCAGGAGATCGACTCGCTGACGCACAACCTCAGCAACACCTACTACCGCATGTACGAAATGGAGCTTGAGAGAAAACAGTCGGAGCTGAGCTTTCTGCGCAGCCAGATCAACCCGCATTTTCTCTACAACACGCTGGAATCGATCAAAGGACTGGCTTCAGATTCGGAAAATCCATTTATCCTGGAAATCACCCATGCCCTGGCTGAAATATTCCGCTACAGCATCCGCGGCGGTCCGGAAGTCAGGCTGCAGGAGGAAATCGAAATGGTCCAGGCTTACATGCGGATCCAGACCATCCGCTTTGAGGACCGTTTCCAGGTCCTGTTGCATTTTGAGCCGGACATCATGGACTGCATCGTCCCCAAGATGATCCTGCAGCCCCTGATCGAGAACGCCATATCACACGGTTTGGAGCAGCGCATGGAACCCGGGCTTCTGCAGGTCGGCGGGCGCCTGGACGAAGGGGGAAGCCTGTTGATCTGGGTTGAAGACAACGGTTCAGGCATCGAAGAAGAGACTTTGCAGCAGATCCGCCGGACATTGCAGGAAAAAAGCCGGCGCCTCAACCAGCCGGTGATGGAAATGACCCCGGAAGATGACCAGGCGCACATGGCGCCGGATTCAGATCAGCTGGTCGGGATTGGCCTGGCCAATGTCCACCACCGCCTCGCCCTGATGTTTGGCGACCGCTATGGGCTGGACATAACCAGTTCGCTGGACAAGGGGACGCGGGTCGAAATGCGCCTGCCGGCCGAAAGGAGTGATCAGCATGTATCGACTGGTCATCATTGAGGATGAAAAGCTTGTGATCAAGAGCCTGCGCGCGTCTCTCGACTGGCAGGCCCAGGGGTTCCAGATCGTCGGGGAGGCATTCAACGGGCTGGACGGACTCGCCCTGCTCGAGGATCTCAAGCCTGATCTGGCCCTGGTCGATGTCCGCATGCCGGGGATCAACGGGCTTGAGATGATCAGCCTCGCCAGACAGGCGAACCTGGCGACGCTCTTTATCATCATCAGCGGTTACGCGGAATTTGCCTATGTGCAAAAGGCGCTCAACAACGGGGCCATCGGGTATTGCCTCAAACCTTTCTCCGAACGGGAAATCAGCGAAGGCCTGCAGAATGCGCGCCAGATCCTGGACGAGAGGATCAGCCGACTTCAGCTGGAACTTTTGGTTCTGCTATCTGAACAAGCACAGGACCAGGCTGAGCGGATCAGCATGATCCTGCAGGCAGCCGGCCTGTCGCTGGAACAACCGCTGGCGGCGATCGTCATCATGGCCAAAAAAACGGCGCAGCCAATAGTTACGCCACGTAAAGGCCTGACCTGCAGCCTGGGTCGCAACAAAACCTTGCTGCTTTTACCCTGGCAGGATGTCGCTTTCTGTCTTTCCCATCAGATCAATCCTGAGCTGCAGGTTGACGGCATTGGCATCGGCCAGCCGATCAAAGCAGCAGCGCAGCTGCGCGAAGCGGTCGAACAGGCGGTGATCGCGGCGCTGCATTACTTCATGACTGGCCAGACCGGTTCGACAACCGAATACGGCAAGCTCCAGCTTGATGAAGGTGACCGCCTGATGAAGGCGTTCGACAAGAGCACCGAGCCGAAAGCGTGCCTGACTTTGCTGAAGACCGCCGAATCCTGCCTGGACCAGGGCTGCCTGGCCATCCACCAGATGCTGCACCTGTACAACCATGTCGTCCATGTCATCCGCCCGTTCAATACCGGACAGCTGGAAGGGTCCCTGTCTGGACCGGAGCAGCTGGTCGATTTGTATCAGAACGCCAGAGCTGTTCTGGCAGCCCTGCAACAAGCCCTGGAACAGGCTGACCAGCCCGTGACCCCGCCGACCGAAACGATTCGCAATGAGACGGCCAGGCAGATGATCGATTATGTCAGCCAGAATTATCTGAGCGACCTGTCCGTCGGTAAAATATCGACCTTGTTCACGATCAATCCGAGTTATATCAGCCAGCTGTTCAAGAAGGAACTGGGTGAAACGTTCACCGAGTACGTGACGCGCCTGCGCACCCAGCATGCCTGCCGACTGCTGCGCACCACCAGCCTTACGGTCAGCGAAATATCAGAGAAAACCGGCTATGGCGATTACTTTTACTTTACGCGGGTTTTCAAAAAAACCGTGGGCATGACGCCCAGCCAGTACCGCAGCAGCCGGCAGCCTGAACCGAAAGAGAACGCTGCAGATCCGCCTGTGGAAAATCGTTGAGTTTTTCATAAGCCCTGTGTATAGGGGAATAACCACCCGGAGGGTATACTTGAAATGACTAAAGATCTGTTAAGAAAGGGGGTGTATCCCGTGCGCCTGAAAGGCCTGCCCGCTGTGTTTGGCATAAAAGCTGTCCTTATGATCGGTTGCCTGGCACTCGTTCTTGGTGCAGCGGCATGTCAGGCAAAGCCGAACAGCACGGCTGTTACGACACCGACCGATCGGACGACGGCAACTGCAGTCGCCACACCGACAGGCGTTCCGGAGTGGCTGCACGGTGCAGAGTTCAGCCTGAACCTGACAGTTTCCATCGGCTTTTGGGACATCGCTTCAGCGCTCGACCAGGCGGACACAGACCTGGTATTGCAGTCCATTGAACGCCTGTTCAACCTTTCTGTCGTACCGGTTTCTGTCAGCTGGTCGAATTATGCCGAGCGCTACAAGATCATGGCGGCGACCGGCCAGCTGCCGGACGTCTTCGCGACAACCATGGTGAGCACACCGTCCTATGAACAATGGGTCCGCGACGGCGTCATCCGGGCAATCCCCGATGACCTGAGCCGATTTCCCGAGCTGAACAGCATCATGCAGCTGTCGGATATCGTGAATCTAAAGATCGACGGCCGGTTTTACATGATCCCGCGCGTTTCCTTTATCGACCGCGATGTCTATGCGTCCGACGCGGCGATGCTGGTGCGGCGCGACTGGATGGAGAAACTCGATATCGCCATCCCGGAAAACCTGACTGAATTTGCCGAGATGCTGCGCCGATTTGCCGAGGATGACCCCGACGGGAACGGTGTCGATGACACGGCCGGCATGAGCGTCAATATCCGCGCCGCCCTGGGGAAATGGGTTCTGCTGGGCGTGCAGCCTGACTGCAACGTCTATGGCTGGATCGATTATAACGGCCTGTTCCAGCCCAGTTACATGACGCCGCTGTTCGACGATGTCGTCCGGGCTTTTCGCTACCTTTACCTGGTCGGGGCCCTCGACCCGGAATTTGCCACCCAGCAGGCGGATGACGCGACTGAAAAATTTGCCCGCGGCAAGCTGGGCGCCCTTGAATACAAGTCATCGCCCGGATCGCTGGTGATACTTGAAACCCGCTGGAACAATCACCAGGAACCGGGCACATTTGCCGAAAAAGTCATGGTTCTGCCGGTCTTCCCGGCGCCGGACGGCAACCGGTACCACAATACCGGCCGGTATTTCTGGTCGGAAAGTTATTTCAGCAGCCAGGTCTATGACGACAAGATGGATCGCCTGATGTACCTGTATGAGTATCTGATGACCGAACAAGGCCGTTATCTGCTCTCTTTGGGCGTCGAGGGCAAGGATTACCGCTGGACAGCCCAGGACGACATCGAGATCATGCGGCCTTTCGATGAGCTGACCGGCCGGCCGGTCGCGCTCAAATCGATCTATCCCTCTGTCGCCCTGTTTGCGCCGCTGGCACGCTGGAGCGATGACATGCGCCGGGGCGGCTTCATCCCCAACGCGATCAATAATGCCAATAACGGCGAAGCCATCATGCAGATGGCCTATGATGACCTGATGTGGAACCTGGAAAATACGCTGCCGGTCGACCGGCCGTATGATTTCCTCGCCCTGCTGCAGCAGGATGCCAACAGCTTCCCGACCTCGCGGGTGATCGACGACATGACAGGCGTGATCCTGGCCAAAGGCGACCCGGTCGAGCTCTGGGAAACGATACGCCAGCAATATGTTGCCGATGGCATCAATGACATCATCGATAAGATGAACCGGATCGCTGCCAGGCAGCAGATCCTGCCGAAATCAGCCCCGCCGGAAGACTGAAAAAACAAACAATACCTGCTGTTGGGCTCCTTGACTGAACCTGAGCAAAATGGATTGCAGATCGTTGCGTAACAAAAAGAGACAGATTCAGAAAAAGGAATGTCCAACATCCTATGATTCATGGTAAAATGCAGAGAGAAGGCAACAGACCCTGAGCCGGCAGGTATGCCGCAAAGGCCGGTCGCGAAAAGATATGAAGATAGAGGAGAGAGACCATGCCTGACCCCAAACAGATCTACTACGGTGGAGACTACAATCCCGACCAGTGGCCCGAAGAAATCTGGCAGGAAGACATGCGCCTGTTCCGTCTGGCCGGTGTCAACCTGGTCACGCTGCCCGTCTTTTCCTGGGCAAAGCTGCAGCCGGATGAAGACCATTATGACTTTGCCTGGCTGGACCGCATCCTGGACCTGCTCCATGAAAATGGCATCGCCGTCTGCCTGGCGACGCCGACAGCAGCCCAACCCGCCTGGATGTCGCGGCGGTACCCAGATATCCT
>JAWSUP010000205.1:0-7636 GCA_033549405.1 Bacillota bacterium
AAGCGCAGACCCACCGCCTGGGCGCCCAGCTGCACCCGCTGACAATCGAACAGAATGCCATCACCTCATTCAAGAGCCGGACAACCCTCGTTCCCTGCCGGGCCAACACAATCGGCCCCGGCCTGTTTTTACAGTCCGACTGGATCATCGGCGGCGCCGACGGCATCCTGGGGCGCGGCATGCAGTGGCAGGGACTTTCTCTTTGGATGACCCTGCGTTATGGTCCTGACATCTGGGTGCCGTCGACGTTCATGCCGACCCTGCCCGGCAAGCTTTTCTTCCTGCGCGAACTGGCAGGCCCCCTGGTCGCGGAATGTAATTAGACTGAAGAAAAGGACACTGATATGCAACGGTGCAATATTCTCCTGATCATGACCGACCAGCACCGCTTCGATTGTCTGGGTTGTTCTGGCAACCCGGTTATTGAAACGCCTAATCTGGACTGGATCGCATCTCAGGGAACAGTTTTCAAACATGCCTATTCACCATCTCCGTCCTGTGTCCCGGCAAGGGCTTGCCTGATGACCGGGATGGACCCCTGGAACACTGGAATTCTGGGGATGGGACGCGGTCAGGGACCGATGGGAACCGGCTTTTCGCAGACGCTGCCCGGCGAATTGTCCAAGTTCGGCTATCACACCCAGGGCGTAGGCAAGATGCATTTTAGCCCGCAACGGTCTCTGAACGGATTTCACAATACGATCCTGGATGAATCCGGTCGGGTTGAAGATCCGGAATTTATATCGGACTATAAGCAATGGTTTGATGCAAATAAAACCGGCGATTATGGCATCACCGATCATGGTTCAGGCTGGAATTCATGGATTGCCAGACCCTATCATGCGCCGGAACACTTGCATCCAACCAACTGGACCGTCAATGAATCGATCCGTTTTCTGAAGCGCAGGGATCCATCTGTACCCTTTTTCCTCAAGGTATCCTTTGCCAGGCCGCATTCACCCTATGACGCCTTGCCTTACTACTTTGACCTGTACAAGGACAGGGCACTGCCTGAACCGGTTGTCGGGGCATGGGCAGCCCGGCATGATGTGCCGTTGGACGCAGCCAGGCATGATGCCTGGAGAGGCGTCATGAGCAGTGAAGCGATTCACCGCGCACGAGCTGGCTATTACGGCTCCATTACTCATATCGACCACCAATTGGGCCGTCTCTTGATGTTTTTACAGGACAAAGGCATCCTGGACCAAACCTTGATCTTTTTCACTTCAGATCACGGCGATATGCTCGGAGATCATCATTTGTGGCGAAAAACCTATGCCTATGAAGGATCAGCGCATACCCCTTGATTGTCCGCCTGCCGGCAGACATGTATCCAAAACAAATCAGGCAGATGGATGAGCCGGTGACACTGCAGGATGTGATGCCAACCTTGCTGGAAGCTGCCGGGATTCCGGTCCCGGAAGCCGTGGATGGCCGGAGCCTGCTGCCTCTTGTGCAGGGACGCGCAACTGGCTGGCGAACCTGTGTGCACGGCGAGCACAGCATCTGTTACTCTGAAGAGCAGGAAATGCAATACCTGACAGATGGTGCTTTCAAGTATATCTGGCTGCCGCGTATCGGCGAAGAGGCGTTGTTTGATCTTGTGAACGACCCTTACGAACGTGAAAACCTGGCAGGTAATCCGGTATACCATGAGGTTTTGGTCAGCTGGCGGAAACACCTGGTGGCGATCCTTGAACCGCGGAAACTCGGACTGACAGACGGCGAACAATTGCTGAGACAGGCCGGCAAGCCACCGATTGTATCACCGAAATATCGTGAGCGCATGGAAAAAGCTGGATATGACTGGTCGCTTTACAGGCAGGCAAAAGCCGGTAAGACCAAGAGTCTCAATGATAGACATTCTTAATGACCACTCAAGCATAGAAGATCATGTTGTTGCGCAATATATCCGCTCATGTCTTTACGGTCCTATCTGCTTGATATAACAGCGCCGGCGCTTGTGTTGCCGGGTCTCATAGTATTTCCAGAGGCTCTGCACGTCCTTGTTTGTCTCCAACTCGGGCCCGGTCTCAGCATATTTCAGGCCGTTTACAATCCCCGTCTTATTGATGTCATTCAGCAACAGGACATTGATCCCCTTGCCCTGGTAATCTTTGCGAACCGCGATCAACAGCAGTTCGAGCCGGTCGTTTTTCTTCAAAGCTTGCAGGATATGTATAAAGCCCAGCGGTAAGAGGCGGCCTTTCGCTTTTTGCGATGCTCGCGCCAGAGAAGGAATGGCAATTCCGAAAGCGATCAGTTGGTTATACTGATCGAGAACGACCCGGACATAGTCGGGGTTGATCACACCAAAATACTGCTTGATATACCATTGGACCTGATCATCAGACAGGGCGACAAAACCGTAAAGATCTTTGTATGCTTCATTGAGTAATTCGAAGATCGCAGGTGCATAGGGCATAAAGACTTTCTTCTTATTTGAGCGGATGATTTTTACATTCAGCCGCTTCTCAATCAGCTGGTTAAGTTTTTCGATGCGCTCTGGGACCTTAACGGGCACCTTGATTTCATATTCCTGCCAGTCTGTTGCCTTACCATACCCCAGTCGTTCCATATGTGCCGGATAATAGGGATAATTGTACAGCGTGATAAACATACTCAGTTCATCGTAACCCTCAATGAGCATGCCTTCCTTGTCCAGATCACAAAATCCAAGTGGACCGTGAACTGCTTCGAGACCATTCTCACGTGCCCAGTTCTCGACTGCCAACAGCAAGGCTGATGACACCTTTTCATCATCGATAAAATCAAACCAACCGAAGCGTGCATATGGTTTGCCGCTTTCCTTAACGTACCGGTCATTGATGATGCCGGCGATACGGCCGACGATCTGTTTATCTATCATTGCCAGCCAGTAGCGCGCCCGGCAAAAAGCAAAAGCCGGGTTCTTGTCACGGCTGAGTGTATTCAACTCATCGAAGGTCAGTGGTGGAACCCAGTAAGGCACACCACGGTACAGCTGATGGGGAAAAGCGATGAAACGCTTCAGATCGCGCCTGCTTCTCACCTCGATGATCTCTACCATATCACTTCCTCCTGGGGAATCGTTGCTTTTATCATACAGTAATTATGTCAGACACAAAAGCCCGGCTTAAGCAGCACGACCCTGGCCGGAGCCCCATCAGTGCCAACTAATTTCAAAGGCAGGCACATCAGGAAGTAGACGCCCGGATCAACATCCTTCAGATTGATATGCTCGATAATGCAGATATCATGCCCCAGCAAGGCACGATGAGCGGGGAAGTCGACGCTACCCAGAGGATCGACCGTGATGTAGTCCAGGCCGACGGTCTTCACACCCGCAGCGACCATTCGATCACAGGCGCTCTTATCCAGAAAAATGAAATCTTCGTTGAATTGGTTGCTCAGGCGATTTGCATGAGAATTTTTAGTCTTCAACAAGATACGCGCGTAAGCCTGCAGCGGTACTCCCTCCAGGTCTGATGCCTTGACGCAGCGATCGGCTGCTGTCACATCGACCACTAGCGCAGGTCCCATCCAGTGATCCAACGGCATTTGCTCCAGGGTCCGGCCGTCATCACGGAAATGGTAGGGAACATCAACATGTGTACCATTATGGATGCAGAGCTTGAGATAGCCAACATTCGCTGTATCGCCATTAATCTGGGATGAGACCAGGCAATATTCAGGTATCGGATCGCCGGGATAAATGATCGTTTGATCGGAAAGCGCAACACTGATGTCCAGAATTTGGTCTTGATTTTCTGACATTGCAAGGCTCCTCTCTTGACGTCAGTTTGCGCCAGTTTCCAGGTGATCATGTTTTTGATTGCGCGTACAGCTTGAGAAAGTGGCATGGTCTTTTGCTCATATTACCATCAATTATCTGGTTGTTCTATCTTTTTCTGTTTGAATCCCACTTGAAGCGGTTCATGTAAATTGATCACATAGATATGTTGTATAATCGAAACGTGCAGGCGGCGGTTGGTCACATAGCCGAATCCCGATCACAAGTTTATTTCTTTTTTTATGATATGGCGTACATTACCGGAGGATATGCCCAATGTTAGAAACAATCAAAAATCGCATCGACTTACACAGATCTTACTGGCTGGATGATCATCCCGACCGGTTTCTCAGCAGTTTTCGGATCGGCGATTATTTCTTCGCATCGAAATTCAGGGCGGCCACACTGTTGCTCAAGCCCGGGCTGACCATTACGCCGGATATGATCCGGATCGACGATTTCCGCGCCGACTACGAACGACTGTTTGCTGAGGCTGAATCAATAGGCCAGTCCGGTTTCTGGGTCGCTGAGCCGTTTACTGCAATCCCCTGGATGGAAGCCATCCTGGGCTGCCGGATTATCGCCGGGTCTGAAAGCTTCATTGCGCAACCCCCGGATGTTGGGAATCTATTGTCTGACAGCCGGCTGGACCAGTGTTTGAATGCCGACATCCTGCATAATAATCCCTGGTTTGAAACATACATCGCTTTCACAGAGCGATTAGTTGAGTGGTCCCAAGGCCGTTTCCCGGTCGGTCAGCCCATTCTGCGCGGTATATCCGATATGCTCGGTGCGCTTCTGGGCCAGACGGAAATGATCTATGCCCTGTATGATGAGCCGGAGAAAATAGCCGGTCTGGCAACCGGTGCCACTGAGCTGTTTCTTTCGGTTGTGCAACAGCAGTTTTCGCGGATACCACCCTTTGGGAACGGTTATTCGATCGGTTTTTATCATGTCTGGACGCCTGGACGCTGCATCTGGTTTCAGGATGACTTGTCGGCGCTCCTGTCTCCGGATCTCTTCAGCCAGTTTGTTCTGCCGCATATCCGGGCTATCTGTAAAGGTTATGACTTCTCGGCCATGCACCTGCATGCCGCTTCTTTCCAGCACCTGGATGCCATTTTACTGCTTGATCAGCTTAAGGCTGTTGAGATCAACAAGGATATCGGCGGACCTTCAATCCAGGCCATGTTGCCAATTTTCCACAAGATTGTCAGTCAGGGCAAACGACTGATCATCTGGGGCGCACTTGATCTGGAGGATCTGCAGGTTATCCGGCAGGAACTGACCGGTCAACCGGTTTTCCTGAATATCGTCGCTGATTCTGTCGGGTTGGCTCGGCATTTACAGGCAGCTCTTGACTGTTAGGATTGACCTGTCTCGGATTGACAAGTCGGGGAAGAGAGCCCATAAATTATTTTACTTTTCGGTTTATGACCCCAAGAGCTAACTGGCTCTATCGCTTCCCATGCCAGCCATGTTCAGGGTCCGTGCCGGCTGTTGCGCCTTTGTCTTCACGGCATCGTCAGGAACCGGACAATAAACCAGACGTTCGCCTTCTCCTTCGTTGATCGGCTGCCCAAAGCAATCGAATGGAATTTCTGCCGACTGGTCCATCATGACTGTGTTATAAAGCTTGTATCCGCCGCTGAGATTGTAAACATCCGGGTAGCCGCTCTGTGTCATTATCCTGGCGGCGATATAACCGCGCAGACCGACCTGACAGAGGATATAGATCTTCTTGTCACGCGGCAGCTCGTGCATGCGCTGACGCAGATCATCCAGGGGGATGTTGATCGCTTCCGTGATACTCCCCAGGATGAATTCTTCAGGTGTGCGCACATCGACGAGTATCCCTTGATCAAGATCCAATTCGGCCACATCATGATAATGAAACACCTTGACATCGCCCTTGATGATGTTACTTGCCGTGAACCCCAGCATGTTGACCGGATCCTTGGCAGATGAATAGGGCGGCGCATAGGACAGCTCCAGTTTTTCCAGGTCCATGACTGTTGCTCCGAGCCGCTGGGCGGTTGCCAGGACATCGATGCGTTTTTCGACACCGTTGACACCGACAGCCTGGGCGCCAAGAATTTTACCGTTTTCCGGATTAAACATCATCTTGAGGGACATCTGGATCGCGCCGGGATAGTAGCCGGCATGATTCAACGGATGGACATAGGTTTTGGCATAGGGAATCTTGTCGCGCTTCAGCTGCTTCTCGTTGAGTCCCACACCGGCTGCCGTCATATCGAAGACCTTGAGCACAGCTGTGCCCTGGACCCCGTCGAAGGTCGTATCCAGTCCGGCAATATTTTCTGCCGCGACGCGTCCCTGCTTGTTGGCCGGGCCTGCCAGTGGAATCAGGGCCGGCTGGCCGGTCACCAGGTTTCCGACTTCAATTGCATCACCAACAGCATAAATGTCCGGATCAGATGTGCGCAGATGCGCGTCGACCTTGATGCTGCCGCCGATTCCGAGCTCCAGGTCAGCAGCTTTGGCCAGCCGGCTGTCCGGCGCAATGCCGATGCTGAATATGACCAGGTCTGTATCCAGTGCCTGTCCTGTCGTCAGACGTACACTGAGTGTGCCGTCCGGATTGCGGGCAAAACCGGCCGCACCTGTCCGAAACAGGAGATTCAGTCCCTTCAGGCGCATATGCTGGTGCAGGAACGCTGCCATATCTGCATCCAATGAAGCGACCACCTGATCGGTGAATTCAACCAGGGCGACCTCGATGCCGCGGTCAGCCAGGTTCTCCGCCATTTCAACACCAATAAAGCCGGCACCAATGACGACAGCCCGTTTGACAGATTTCTTCTCAATATAGTCATGAATGCGATATGTATCCGGAACAGTGCGCAGGGTGAAAATTCCTTCCAGATCAAGCCCTTCGATCGGGGGACGCTTTGGTTCAGCGCCAGGTGAAAGAACCAGCTTGTCATAGGATTCATCGTAGATCCGGCCGGTCCGGTGGTCCTTGATCTGGACCGTATGCGCCTTGCGGTCGATCGACATCGCTTCGCTTAAAACACGGACGTCAAGATTGAATCGGGATCGCATGGCTTCTGGTGTTTGAACGAGCAAATCGTCCCGATCCTTAATCACATTGCCGATAAAATAGGGTAAGCCACAGTTGGCATAAGAGATATATTCACCTTTTTCAAGCATGATGATCTCTGCTTTTTCATCCAGTCTACGCAGGCGCGCAGCTGCAGATGCTCCACCGGCAACGCCACCAATCACAATTACTTTCATCCCATCACCTCATGTCCGTTCGTACGGCCTCAGGTCATGTTTATGCCTTACAGCCTTGACAAGCATATCAGGATCAGGGGTTAACTTCTGTGACTATGTGACACAAAATACGGGAAAGAGAGTCGGTAAGGGACTGCTTAGAAATTAGTTGGTCTTTCTCCATCAGGATTGACGAGCAAGGTTAATCCTGATGGAGAAGTTTAGAGCAAGTTATTTCTAAGCAGTCCCAAAGCGCTTCGGTATGCCTTATTCAATCACCTGCAGCCAGAGGCTTTTCAGGTAGTGGGATTCGGGGTAGCCGGCCAGAACCGGATGGTCAAAATCCTGCCGGCGCACTTCCAGGATGCGGATGACCCGGTGCGCGTCCCGGGCTGCCTCAAGGACTGTCTCCAGGAACAGGTTTTCCGGCATGTGAAAGGAGCAGGAATGCGTCGCCAGAATCCCTCCGCGACCGAGCAGGCGAAAGGCGCTCAGGTTGATTTCCTTGTAGCCGCGCCTGGCCGGTACACGCGCCGAATGGCTCTTGGCAAAAGCGGGGGGATCAAGCACAATGACATCATATGAAACTTGATCGTTGACAGATTGGCGCAAAAAATCAAACGC
>JAWSUP010000206.1:0-7625 GCA_033549405.1 Bacillota bacterium
CTGCAATGTGAACGGGAAGTGCTGGCGCTCTTCGGACTGAATGGCTATGGCTGTTGTGATGATTTGGCCGCGAAATTAGCCGGTGTCCTGAAAATCAAAAATCTGCGCAGGGTGGCCGTCTGTCCCTGGGCGGATATTGCCGCCTTCACTCCTGTACTCAAGGATCAGTACATCATGACCTGGAAACCGCAGCCAGCCTGGCTGGCTTATGAAAAGCTCAATACGGAGGAAATAGCCAAAGAGCTCAATTCCGGCATCAAGAAGGCCAACGGCGGTCGTTTGGAACTCGTCCTGCGTGACACTCATACTGTGCGCAAGGATCCTGCGCGGTTCAATCAGTGGATCGGCCTTGCCAGAGAAGCAATTGAACGGAACTGGCAGCCTTAAGAGTCTAGATTTATTTGCCTCGATTGATAAATGCAACACAATTCTGTTACACAAAGCATCATTGAGGTTTGTTAATATTTCCGGTACCAATTGTTAGAGGCAAACATACAGCAAAAACAGAATTTTAAGGCGTGTTGTCTGAAAACAATATGCTGCAAATATTGACAAACCAATTCGAAGTTATGTCGCGTTATTGGGAGTAGAATAATTCGTCTTATGTAATGGATTACCTGATCAAGTGTGAGAACGTTATTATCTCCATCAAATTTTTTTGGTTGACCATACGCCAGGCTTGATCGGAGCAACCTTAAAAAAGCTGGGAAAATTGCATGCTTAATCTCAGGTTCACGAAGCAATGATGATGAACTGCCAGGGTGTCATATCGTGGATATTGATGATTGTTTTTCCAGAATCCTTCTGTAGATCATCAGGCGGTATGGGTATATGACTGCCGTCTTCCGCAAGACAATAAGGTGAACATAACTTTGGCAACTTGATTTCCACCTTAAATCCCCCGGTATGATCCAGCATAGTATTTGTCAGCATAAGCAGAAAATGCTTCCGGTCTGCTGAAACACGTAAAAGAGGTACAACCTTCACATTGCCATAGATGCGAGCGGGCATCATATCCCTGGTAATCCAGTCGCACACATTGCGCATCTGTTCAATTTTATCTACAGAGTACAGATGGTTCCATGGCATATAACCATTGACGACGATACGACCGCCCAGCGAATTTTCGAAAGCAGTCATGACTGGTCCCAGCGGCCTGTCTCCAATTGCTTCCAGTGTGTTGAGAATTCGAACTTTGCCATAAAGCGGTTTCAACACAGTGTGATAATGCCCTGACGCAAGTAACCCGGTGGTATTGCAGAGAATGCCGGCGTATTGACCGTTGAGCGGATCATCGGTATAACGCTCATACACATTGAAATCATATCGGTCTGCTGTTTTCACACCACAATACTGCGCGAGTCCACGCTGCTCCATTATCCGCAACGCATCGGCGTCCATGAGCACACCGCCCGAAAGCATAACCAGCAGTTCATCCTGTGAATACGCATGGGCGATATGACCTGTCAGCACCACACCGCTTGCATCGGTTCCGTTCATAGCAAGAGGAATGCCGATATAGCCTAATACATAAGCATTGCCAGCGCTGTGCAGGGTGCCTGATTTACCAAACCAGTTTTCGTTTTCGACACTTCGACTGGCCTCATACTGCATAGGAAATGCGGGATATAAGCCGGGATTGACAAAGCCACGGACAGTATTCTCAATTTCCTGGAACATGCCGCTGTATCGGTTGATTTGCGCCATGATATTTTTATTCATCTGACTATCCGTATGCAGAGCATTGAGTGCGATGCCGTTCACGCTGCAGGTAAGGTTTGATGCACATTCCAAAATCATCATTGTGATTGATTTCTGCAGCCGCTGGTAAGGGTAATTCTCCAATTCGTATTGAATGTCGGTAACGGAAGTCGGATAAGTCGCCACCTGACGGGCGGTGCTATATGTCTTTTTCAGAAAACCAAGAGGGGTATCATCCGTGTAAAACCCGCCGCCAGGTCTTCCTTTGACGGCCTGCAGGGAAGTAAACCAACGTGTATAATCCTGACCGCTGTAAGTAGTTCCCCCGATGGTCATCAAACCGATTTCAATGGCCGGATTTACATCGTGGATGGTCTGCTCGATCAATAACAACAGTCTGTTGATCGAATCTGAATTGTGCTTGACCCACCATCCTCTGTATTGGGATCCGTCCGGAGCATTGAGCAGCGATACCAAATCTTCGCGTGATAAAGCAGTCTGATGGGTCTTATTGAACAGCGACAGGCAGATCGGACAAAAACAGGCATACCGTACAGAACCGTGATTATGCATCCGGATGTCGTCGTCGATCCAGATGAAATCTGGCTTGAGTTCTGCAAACATGCGGTATTTTTCTTTAGTGTGTTGTTCGAATTCCGGTGAATTGGGACACATACAACTTGTGGTCACAGTGCCGTCATGATCGACCATCGTTTGGAAAGGAGGCTTTTCTGCAAAAGCAGAATCATCTGCATGACCCAGCGTAACCAGCACATTAATGCCTACACTTGGGATATTGTGCTTGCGAAGGGTCGCCATGCAATCACGCAGGCAAACGCACCGGTTTTTCACCTCATGGAGGGAATAATACCCTTGAACTGCATATTGCTCAAAGATCGCAACTTCATCAACACAGGTCAGATGTTGATCAAATAGCGACAGTAATTCGTCGAACGAAGCTCCGCCTGGATATCCTTCTTGGGTAATCCTATACGATAATTTCATGTGTTGCCTCCTGAGAAATAAGTTATAAATGAAAGTTGACTTACAGAACACGTTCCTTCAGATAATCCAGCAATACATCAGGAAAATCGACTGTCATCCCATCTGTACCCAGATCTACTACATGCTTCATCATTGTTATATCTTTGACACCCCAGGCGCGAATATCCAGATTATTGTCATGCGCTTTTTTTATTGTATCGACATCAAGGATGTCAGCTCTGGGACAGATCTGTGGAATATGATGATCAACGCAGCACGATATGGTTTGATCGTTAAATTCCTTGATCAGGTATCCGGCTCTCACGGATGGTATTCTATTAATCACACCCATAATGCGGTCTAACTTAAAGGAAATGACAGTATAATCATCCCTGTTCAGATGGTGTGATTCGATCAGATCAACAATTTTATCCTCAAGTCTGTCAGCTTTAATTTCCAGTACCAGATGCACCTTGCCGCCATAATCGCTGAGAAACTCATCCAGTGTAACAATACGCTCATTCGCAAAGCGCGGTGAAAACCAAGAACCAAAATCCAGCGTTAGCAGCTGCTCATATGTATGCTTTTCCACAGGCCCACGGCCATTGGAAGTTCTGTCGACCAATGCGTCGTGACACAGGACCAACACACCGTCGCATGTACAGCGGATATCTGTTTCAATACTGTCAACACCCATGTCATAGGCTATCTTAAACGAAGCCTGTGTGTTTTCCGGCGCATAGGCACAGGCGCCCCTGTGGCCAATTACAGCAAATATATTCATGAATTTTGTCCCTCCCAAACCCAAAGATCCGCTGTCTGCTTAGCAGATGATAAGAAATAACTTGCATAACTTACCACGCTGTCCAACCGCCATCTACAACAATGTTGGAACCTGTTATATAAGATGATGCATCAGACGCTAACAGAATAACAGCCCCAAGCAATTCCTCGGGTCTTCCGGTTCGTTTGAGCATAGTTTTTTCAGCGAGCCTGTGGGCAAAATCAGTCTTCTTAAGTGTATTCTCATTGGGGAAAGGCCCGGGCGATACAGCGTTAACCCTGATACCCCGATTAGCCAGATGAGCAGCAAAATATCGCGAAAGTTGAATAATACCTGCTTTTCCAGCACCGTACATAGGTGGGCTTTGCAATCCGCTGTCACCATAAAGTCCGGGATCGGAGGAGACAATACCATACATGGAAGCAATATTGATTATACTGCTGCCCTGATGCATGCAGGGCACAACCTCTCGAATGCAGCGGTACGTCACATTAAGCGTGCCGTCAATCCCAGATAGCCACTGTTGATCCTCAATGCTTTCTGGAGCTTTGCTAACTCCTTTCCCACCTGCGCCACCACCGTATGCAGCGTTATTGATCAAAATATCGATCGCCCCCAACGATTGGTACACATTTTGAAACAACACCCGCACAGCATCGGGTTTTGATAAATCGCATTGCATATACCGATGGTTTTCGATTTCATCAGGCATTCCAGATGAACAATGAATATCCACCGAAACTACTATTGCGCCGCAATTAAGCAGTCCTTTGCGCATGACACTTCCCAGATGACCTTCAGCACCTGTCAAGAGTATGACTTTTCCTTCAAGCGAGAATATTTCGCCTATTGACTTTTTCTCCTGTTGCATCATTTTCATCTCACCATCCGAACTTCATGGAATATAAATCAGCATCGCTCATGCGGATATGCAGTCTTACTGGTTTGCCCGCCAGACTCGAAACATTGGTTCCGCTCGCAAAAACCACAGGTCGATTAAGGCTATCGCCAAACATCTCATATCCTTCGAAGCCTGACAGGATATGGCCTTCCTGGTCAAGAATGTCCACTTTCACAAATCCAATCGCCGATGTGGAGAAGTTCATTGTGAGTTGATGGCCGTCAAAAATCAATGGCCGGGTCAGCAGCAGGCCAGGTTCAAGGGGTGCGTGAACGGAGATGAAACCGTCCTTGCGGACTGCATACCGGCGCAGTATACTGTTTGCCTGCTGGTGGTTCTCAAAAGCAAATAAGCTCAACTCGTCGGGTGCACCGTCCTGATTCCCCGGAGCGGTTTCAACCATACCCCATGAGCAGTAACAATCGCCGTATACCCAGTTGTATCGGCGCTCTATCCCTGGGGAAATGAAGGCTTCGTCCCAGCGATGGAATTGAACGCCGTTCCGGCTGGTAATGAGCACACAATCAGTAATAGCCAGACCTTCGCGCGGATTATGATCGAAACGAATCCTGCGATGGTCCGGATTGGGCAGATAATCATAACTGGGACTCCAGATCAACCGTTCCACATACCGGGTAGCGAGTCCTAGAAACATATGATCCGCCCGATAATACGGCTGAATACCATTGGTATAAAGCTCAATATCGTTGGGTGCGTTGAAATCCACCGGTTGAGGCTGAGTCCAATGAGTAAAATCCCGCGAAATCGAGTAGCGCAGCGCTCGCATTCTTTTCTTAACCCCGTCTTTGCTGCGATATCGGGGATAACCTTCATGCCAGTCTCTCATATATAAAAAATAATGCTGTGTGTGACGGTCCCAGAAGGCACAGTTCATGGAGTCAAACATGCCACCCCGATGGATTTCTCCTCCATATGAGAAGTGGATACCGTCTGGACTCATGTAACTGCACAGAATACGCTCTCGCTTGTTGTTGGATATGGGTCCGTTGTCGGCAACAGCTTTGTAGCGCTCCTCTTGCGGACATGCAGGGTTTGTATCAGCAAAAACAGCAAAATTATCTGTGTTCTTCGTAGATCCGCCCCTGGCCAGAATGATGTTGTTACGGGCATTGTCATCGAATTGACATATGCCATAATCAGGTTTTGCAAAAGATCTGCCGCCATCTTGGCTTACGGCGCAGCAGGCGAATGATTCTGGGTGTGCATTATACTGCCCGGTTGCTTTATCGATTGTATTGCAGGCTTTATAATACAAACGCAGTGTATCCTCGTGGCGAAGGATGACCGGATACATGCACCCGTTACCTTCCCAGGGCGCGTCACAGATCATGGCGATGCCCTTGTCCTGGGGCGAATGCTGACGGAGCGTGACCGTGGCCTGTTCGATCAGATAATCGTCCCAGAATACCTCTCGGCGACTGCTAATGTTAATCGGTGTGCTCTGAATGGTAAACGCCTCCTTTGATCTATCCATTTAACCTTTTAAATCCAGAATGTGCCACTGGCCCCCTGAGCAGTGAATTGACACGATCCAGCCGGATAGCCTCCGCAAGAACCGAAAACACATCGCTCACAGCAGTATCGTACAAGCGGACGATATCTAGGGTGTGGGCCGTGGTGGGATAGATAGATATGCCTCCCAGAAAACCGCGTTCCAGCATCATTTGCGTATACAGCGTCCGCAGTGTTTCGCTGTTCTCATACATGAATTTGAAATGCGCCAGGCATGAGTAACTGTCACCGGTAGAGATCCGCAGACCGTTTTCTTCTGCGCGTGTCTTCCAGACCGCTGAGACAGCCGCGCCGATCTGTTCGGCATGCTCGTGCGCTTTGACCAGCTCCATTTTCCGCAGAGTTGCCAATGCAGCCACCGGCCCGATGCTCTCTGTCCAGTAAGTGCTGCTGATAAATGATTTATGAGCGCCTTCCATAGCAGATCTGGTGCCGATGACCGCGCCGATTGGATAACCATTCCCCAACGCTTTTGCAAATATGGCCAGATCAGGATTGATCCCCAGTTTAAGATGAGATCCACCGTAGGTCAAGCGCCAGCCGATGGTGATTTCATCGTAAATCACCATCGCACCACAAGCATTGGTACGATCACGTATGAACTCCAGGAAACCGGGTTCGGGATCGTTCCAACGGCACGGCTCCAGGATTACCGCGGCCATCCTGTCTCCGACTTTGTCGATGATGCTCTGAAAAGCCTGCTTGTCGTTGTAGCTGAAGGGTAGCGCCGTGTCTCTCAGTTCTGAGGGCACACCTGAGGGTTCAAGTCCAGGCAGCAGGTGACCTCTGAGCGCGTCGTTTACACCAAGATTGGCAGCGAGATACCAGTCTTGCCAGCCATGATAACCGCAAATAGCGATAACAGACCGTCCGGTCGTCGCCCTGGCAATCCTGACAGCAACCGCCGCCGTCTCCCCTCCAGTGCGAGCGAACCGCACTTGATCAGCCCAGGGATGGATGCAGCAGAGCAACTCTGCCAGCTCCACTTCCTCCGGAGCATTGAGTGTGCACATGTTCCCCAGGTCGATCCGTTTTTTTACAGCTTCGTTGACATCGGGATCACAGAAGCCCAACAGGCACGAACCGATGCCATTTGTGGACATATCATAGTAGTGGTTGCCGTCAAGATCCCATACTTCGCAGCCGCTGGCCTTGCTGAAATAGGCGGGCCATAGATTGGGCGCCATCATCTCCGGCCTTTTGCTCAAGAGTTGTGTTCCCCCCGGAATGATCGTTTTTGCTCTGATGTATGTTTCCTGGGTCAGGTTCTTAATGGTAGCGGGTATCATAAGTCACTCCTGATTTGAATGTTGAGTAATACCATTGTAAAACCTGATCGGTGTCTATACAATTGAAGAATGAACCGTTTTAATATAATTAATGCTTCATATTATGAAGTTCAAATGTGAAGATTGCCTTCAGATGGTTCATAAATGTTTAATGGTTAATAATAATCGAAACGGAGGACGTGTAAAGTGGAAACCGCAAGAAAACACATTGCAGAAAAGGTCATCAAGACCAATATCGGACCGATTTGCTTTAACATATTTTTGGACACTTCCCTGGCCGGCAGCAACACCGAGCAGCATAATGAGCGGCATCAGCACGCAACTTACGAGTTGCAAATTATTGAGGAAGGGACAGGCGCCATTCTGATGGATGAAACGGAACACCCAATCTCAGGGAACAGGTTTTTTTTGATTAAGTCAGGCATCTACCATC
>JAWSUP010000207.1:0-7596 GCA_033549405.1 Bacillota bacterium
TGACCTGACTGATTTTGAACCGCAGGCTTTTGTCGACGCCTTGCTGCCGTCCGAATAGAAGAGCCGCCCAATATCAGGTTTCAGGTCTGTCAAGTATTTATGCTTGACAAAAACTGATTCTATCTGTTAACATATGCGCTATGGGTATTTTCGAGGAAACACAACAAGTGCGATATGATGTCGGCCTCTTGCTTGACTTTTATGGTCAGCTGCTTCCAGAGCGCGCCCGTGAAGTCCTTGAGCGATACTATTGCGACGACCTATCAATGGCCGAGATCGCTGAACAGCTTGAAATCAGCCGCCAGGCAGTCCACGACCGCCTGCACCAGGGACTCAACAATCTGACGCATTATGAGCAGGAACTTGGCCTACTGGCGCGATACCGGTCTCAGAAAAATTTAATCCGGTCCGCGATCGAAGCTATTGATCAGGGCAAAATCACTGTAGCCAGGGACCGGTTGGAACAAATGGAACAATCACTTTAGTAGCTGTTAAATAATAACTTGGTCAATAAATTTCACGTGAAAATGACCAATTAAATTCTTAACAACCCCTTAGGAGGCAGGCATGGCCGTATTAGATGGACTGACAAACAAACTGACCGCCATTGTCGGGCGTATGCGCGGCAAGACACGCATCAGCGATCAGGATCTGCGGGACATGATGCGGGAGATCCGCCTGGCTTTGCTGGAAGCTGATGTTCATTTGCAGGTCGTTACAGACCTGATCGGCGAAATTACGGAGAAAGCGCGCGGCAATGATGTGATGGCGTCGCTTACGCCGGGACAGCAGATTGTCAAGATCGTGCACGAATCATTAATTGATATTCTGGGCGAGAAAGTCAGCCGCCTGGCAGTCTCGCCAACCGGCTTCACGGTCATCATGCTGTATGGCCTGCAAGGTGCAGGTAAAACGACGACCGCCGCCAAGATGGCCTTAATGCTGAAGAAGAAGGGGAAAAAGCCGCTTCTGACATCGGTTGACGTACATCGGCCTGCAGCGGCAAGACAGCTGGACATACTGGCGCATCAGGTTGGTGTGCCCTGTTTTATACAACCGGACGAACCTGATGCGGTCCGGATTGCAGAGCAGGCCGTTGCCCGGGCCCGTTACCTGATGTGCGATACGTTGATTGTCGATACTGCCGGCCGCATGTCGATCGACCGCTCCATGATGCTGGAACTAAAATCCATAGCCCAGGTTGTCCGACCGACAGAAAAATTGCTGATCGTCGATGCCATGATCGGACAAGAAGCTGTTGGCGTTGCCACAAGCTTCGAACAGGAGATCGGCCTGGACGGTTTTGTCATGACCAAGCTGGACGGTGATGCCCGCGGCGGTGCAGCCTTATCCATCCGCCGCATGACCGGTAAACCGATCAAACTGATCTGTGTCGGTGAAAAGATCGAAGATATCGAAGAGTTTCATCCGGATCGATTGGCATCCCGAATTCTCGGCATGGGCGATGTTCTCTCGCTGATTGAAAAAGCATCGTCAACCATGGACGAAAAGAAAGCCATGGCTTCAGCAGAGCGGATGCTGAAAAACCAGTTTACGCTGGAGGACATGCTCTCCCAGTTGACCGAGGTCCGTAAGATGGGTTCGATCAAGGACATCCTGGGCATGCTGCCAGGCGCCGGTAAACAGATGGCCAACACGCAGATAGATGAAAAAGCACTCGATCACCAGGTCGCAATCCTGCGTTCCATGACGCGCAAAGAGCGCAACAACCCGAGCCTGCTCAACGCCAGCCGACGCAAACGCATCGCGACGGGATCAGGCACAACGGTACAGGAAGTCAACCGGCTGGTTCGCCAGTATGAAGATACCCAGAAGATGATGAAGCAGTTCGGCAAGATGTCAAAAGGCAAGGGCAGAGGCAGGGGAATGCCAGGCTTTGGTTCGGGGGGATTCCCGTTCTGACGGCAAGAACCGGTACTGATAGCACACTTCAAATTATCCAGGATCATGACGGGTAAAAACCCGAATGAATAGCACAAACGATGGAGGAATTAACATGGCAGTAAAAATCAGACTCAAGAGAATCGGAGCAAAGAAGGCACCCAGCTATCGGGTGGTGGTTGCTGATGCACGCTATCCGCGCGATGGTCGTTTCATTCAGGAAATCGGCACCTACAACCCGACAAAGAACCCTTCTGAGTACAATATCGATATTGAAGCGGCACGTAAATGGATCGCCAATGGAGCCCAGCCAACTGATACCGTGCGCGCCCTGCTGAAGAAAGCTGGAGCATTCGAATGAGCCGGGAAGACCAGGCGATGAAGGATCTGCTTCATACCATAGTCAAACCTTTGGTCAGCAATCCGGAAGCCATCGTGATCAATCAGGTGAACCAGGGCAGCACGATTGTCCTGGAATTGAAAGTCGATCAGTCTGACATGGGCAAGGTGATCGGCAAACAGGGACGGAGGGCTCAGGCGATCCGTTCCATCATGAAGGCACGGGCAACCCTGCAGGGCAAGCGTGTCGTCGTTGACATCGTCTGAGCAGCCGGCATGACAGCGCCAGCCTGCACAAATTATCTGGTCGTCGGAAAAATATCAGCCCCGCACGGTCTTCAGGGTGCAGTACGTGTCCAGCCACTGACAGACGATCCGGACCGTTTTCAGGAACTGAAAGTCTGCCTGCTGCTGGCGGCAGATGAAAAGGTGCTTGGAAACGTAAAGATCCAGTCAGTCCGTGTGCAAAATGGCAGATCGGTACTCGTCCAATTCCAGGAGTATCCAGACCGTACGGCCGCCGAATCCCTGCGTGGATGCCTGCTCGCAGTCGAACGCAGCCAGGCTGTTAAACTGCCGGCCGATCGCTGGTTTGTCTGCGACCTGATCGGCTGTGCGGTGCACGATGACCAGGAGGGCTTCCTGGGCATACTGAGTGACATTCTGCAGCATTCAGCCCAGGATGTCTATGTCGTGCATAAACCGGATGAACCAGACCTTTTATTTCCCGCCCTGAAACTGATTCTGCGCAAGGTCGACATCACTGGGCGTCGCATCGATGTCCATCTGCCCGACGGCCTGTTTGAGGTGTACCGGGGGAGGCATGACTAGATGAAACTGACTGTCCTGACTTTGTTTCCTGAACTGATCGATGTGGTCATCAACAGCAGTATCACCGGCAGAGCCCGCTCGGCAGGCCTTTTTGACTTGAGCCTGATTCAGATTCGCGATTATGCTGTCAACAGTTACGGCAAAGTTGATGATTATTGTTATGGCGGCGGTACCGGCATGCTGATGATGGCCGAACCGATTTACAAGGCCTGGCAGGCAGCCTGCCCGCAGTGTATTGAGGATACAAAGACTGGAAACGCTGCAGACAAGACGCGGACGATTTATCTTTCACCGCGCGGCACCTTGTTCACGCAGGACAAAGCCCGCAGCCTGGCTGCGGATTACAGTCATTTGATTTTTTTGTGCGGCCACTACGAAGGTGTCGATCAACGTGTGATTGACACCGTCGTCGACGAAGAGCTTTCCATAGGCGATTATGTTTTGACCGGCGGTGAACTGGCTGCCTGTGTGGTCATCGATGCAATTCTGCGGCTCATACCAGGCGTTTTACCGGATGAAGCTGCCTATACGCGCGAATCGCATATGGATGGACTGCTGGAATACCCGCAATATACGCGTCCGGCAGAATGGTTTGATCAGAAAGTTCCTGACGTTCTGTTGTCAGGACATCAGGCTAATATTGAAGCGTGGCAAACGGCTCAATCAGCCATTGAAACGATGCTGCGCCGGCCAGACCTGCTGGCAAACAAGCCACTCGATGAAGAGCAATGGCACCAATTGATCAAAATCTGGCTGGAAGGCCTTGCGCCACCTGATTTCGTCTGATATAATCAACTGGCTTATTACGGATGGTCCGCTGCCGGTTGCGTGCATGAACATCTATGCTGAAGGGAGGAACGCAATATGAACTTGATACAGGCTATTGAAAGCGAACAGCTCAAGAACGCCTACCCTGAAGTGGCCATCGGCGATTTTGTCAAGGTCCACCTCAAGATCAAGGAAGGGAACCGCGAGCGGATCCAGGTTTTCGAAGGAACAGTCATTGCCCGTAAAGGCGGTGGATTGTCTGAATCCTTGACAGTCAGACGTCTGTCTTATGGCGTCGGCGTCGAACGAATTCTTCCGATCCATTCGCCAAAGATCGACAAGATAGAAATCGTCCGCAAAGGACGTGTCCGTCGCGCCAAGCTCTACTACCTGCGCGATCGTGTCGGTAAAGCAGCCAAGGTCCGTGAGAAACTCGTCAATAAATCAAAGTAATATCTTAACATGACTAAGGGGCCTGCAAGGGCCCCTTTTCTGCTTATTGCGAACCGGAGTGTCATGTCACGTGCGACGCCTGAGCGTTCAGACAGGAGAATTGCCATGACCATCAACTGGTTTCCCGGACATATGGCCCGAGCTTTGCGGGAAATAAAAGAAATGCTGAGTCAGGTCGATCTCGTCGTCGAAACATGTGATGCACGCATTCCGCTTGCCAGCCGCAACCCGGAACTGGTAAAACTCATAAAAAACAAACCGGTTATCCTGGTCTTGAACAAAGCAGATCTGGCAGATCCGGCCGTAACCCGCCTCTGGATCGATCATTTTACAAAAAAAGCGATAACAGCTATTGCCTGTAACAGCATCAAACGGACCGGTCTAAACCTTGTGGTCAGCACCGCCCGCAGTCTCTGCCAGGAAAAACTGGACAGAGCTGAGGCCAAGGGCCGGATTTTCAAATCGATCCGCATCCTGGTTGCCGGCATCCCTAATACCGGCAAATCAACCTTGATCAATGCCCTGAGCAGCCGCAAGGCAACCAAGACCTCTGACAAGCCCGGTGTAACGCGTCAGCTAAGCTGGATCAAGACCGGTGGCCAGCTGGAATTGCTTGATTCTCCAGGTGTACTTTGGCCAAAAATCGAAAGCAGACGGCAACAACTGCACCTGGCTGCTACCGGCGCCATTCGTGACAACCTGTTGTCCATCGAAGAGATCGCTGCAGATACGCTGTCTGAGTTATTGAGCCTGTATCCGCAGCTCTTGATAGAGCGCTATAAACTGGATCAGACGGAGGCTTCACCTCAGGTGATGCTGGAACAGGCAGCGCGCAATCGCGGTTGCCTGTTGAGTGGCGGCCGCGTCGATATCGATCGCTTTGCCACGTTGTTTCTCGATGAGCTGAGAGGAGGGCGAATCGGGCGGATCAGCCTGGAACGGCCTCCTGCTGGCACACCTCATACAGACACAGCGGAATCAGCATCGGTTTTATAATTGGTTTGATGCCGTGCATGTGATGCAGATCGGAAATGGAGTGGAGGTGATCTCAATGACCCGACAACAAAAGGATCTGGAGCGTTACGAAAAAATGCTCGTTTATGAGCAAAAAGCGCAGATTGAAGGTTTTTTTGTCCTGGCAGGCATAGACGAAGCCGGTCGCGGACCGCTGGCCGGACCTGTTGCAGCTGCAGCATGCGTGTTGAATCCGAAGCACCGCATCCTGGGGCTGAATGATTCGAAAAAGTTGACCCCGGCCAGGCGCAGGCAGTTATACAATGAAATTACGGCGTCTGCTTTGAGCTGGCATGTGGCACTGATCGATGCGCCCGTGATTGATGAGATCAATATTTTTCAGGCAACATGCCAGGCCATGCGTCAGGCTGCAGCAGAATTGACCGTCCAACCTGATCTGCTGTTGATTGACGCGGTTCGTCTGGATGGTGTCGCTGTTCCTGTCTGGCCGATTATCCGGGGAGACGCACAATCCGTTTCCATTGCCGCAGCATCGATCCTGGCCAAGGTCACCCGCGACCAGCTGATGGATGAATATGACCGGATCTATCCTGAATACGGTTTTGCCAGGCATAAAGGTTATGGAACAAAAGAGCATTATGCGGCATTGTTGAGAATTGGTCCGTGTCCGATCCACCGGATGACTTACCTGAGGAATCTGGAAAGCCACCGGGAATCTGATTAGCCAATGAATGAGAGTCAAAACCGATTAACTGCCCGACAGTTTGGCCAGAGTGCCGAAGCTGCCGTTGCCGATTATTTTATACGCCAGGGACATACCGTCGTAGCGCAAAATTACAGTGCGGCAAATCTAGGCGAACTGGATCTTGTCTTGGCGCAAGCGGACCTGTTGACGATCGTTGAGGTAAAGGCGCGCCGTTCCGGCATTTACGGCGGTCCGGCAGCAGCCATAAGCCGCACCAAGCGCCAAAAACTACAGCGTACTGCCCTGCATTTCATGCAGCATCACGGGTTAATGAATAATCGTGTTCAGTTTCTTGCAGCTTTAGTGCAGATTGATCAGACAGGCAACTGCCTGTCCATATCGGTTGTTCCATTCAATCTAACTTGATAATTCGGACTTGTTGAACACGCTGCACTATATTATAATGGCGTCATATTCTGTCCATCCGGAAAGAATTATGCAAGGAGGATCAATCATGCCGTCATATCAAAACTGGTCCATTCAGCAGCTTGATGCAGAGATCAGTCGTCTGGAGCCTCAGTTACAGGCATACATCACACAAAAACTAAAGCTGAACATGACGCGCGGCAAGCCGTGCGCCGAGCAGTTGAAACTGTCTTCGGGCCTTATGTCCTGTCTATCGCCCGATGATTATTTGTCTGAAGACGGAACCGACTGTCGCAATTACGGCGGTCTGGATGGCCTGATTGAGACCCGCAGGCTGTTTGCCGATCTGTTGGACACCCGTCCCGATCAAGTCATGGTGATTGGCAATTCGAGCCTTAACCTGATGTATGACATGATGGTCCGCTGCCTGCTTTTCCCGCTACCCGGATCGGATAAGGCCTGGTCCCGGATGGACAAGGTTCGCTTTATCTGCCCGGTACCGGGGTATGACAGGCACTTCTTCGTGACACAGTCGCTTGGCATCGAGATGATTCCGGTTCCGATGACGCCTCAGGGACCCGATATGGATCTGATTGAATCATTGGTTGCTGCAGATGCGACAATCAAGGGTATGTGGCTGGTACCGGTATACAGCAATCCGGATGGTATCACCTGTTCGGCTGAGACCTGCCGGCGCCTTGCAGCTATGAAGACTGCTGCAGATGATTTCCGGATTTTCTGGGACAATGCCTATGTTGTCCATCACCTGAATCCGGAATCGCCTGAAAAAACCCCGGAAATCCTCTCCCTGTGTGAAAAGATAGGCAATCCGGACCGCGTGTTTGAATTTTCCTCTTCATCCAAGATAACCTGGGCTGGTGCAGGTATCGCCTGTATCGCATCCAGTTTGAACAACCTGGCCTACATCAGAAAGCACATGACAGCCCAGTCGATCGGTCCTGACAAAATGAACCAGCTCAGGCATGCCCGGTTCCTCAAGGACCTGGACACCGTGCATGCACTGATGCGAAGCCATGCTGAAATAATGCGACCCAAATTCGATCTGGTTGAGCGTTATCTGGCACAAGAGCTGGCTGAAACCGGGTTTTGCCACTGGAATAAACCGGGCGGCGGCTATTTTGTCAGCCTGTTTGTCCTTCCGGGCACAGCTTCAGAGGTCGTGCGCCTGGCCAGATCTTGCGGTGTCGAACTGACAC
>JAWSUP010000208.1:0-7592 GCA_033549405.1 Bacillota bacterium
CATTTTGTTCCGCCAATATCGAATCCGAGATAGTATTGATCCTGATTCTTGACTGGCAATTTTTGTTGTGCTGTTTTCATCTCAACCATCTGGCGCCCCTCTGCATTCTGTTGCATTTCGTTGCATTCTGTGATCTGTGACTCATCCACATGTCTCCGACAAATCAAAAACCGGTTCCAGAGCGGCTACGGCTGTCATCCAGATCCGGAATTGTTCCAGGTTGAACGGATAGCGGCCAGCCACATAATGACTGTGGCAGACTTTGTCTCCGATCTGCCACTTGATCAGATAAAGCGCCTGGCGGGACGGATTCACAACAAAGTCGGCAAGCTCTGCCCGCGCGTCGGGTTCCAGTCTGAACCGGTCCTCCAGTACATGCTCACCGGTGGTAAAATCAGTCACCTGGTAAACGCCTTCGACTGCTTGGAGCGTGTCATTGACAGCAATCAGGCGATGTTTCCAGTCTCTGTACTCGTCTAACATAAATTGTACATCCTGCTGACAGCGTCTGATGATGTGCCAGGCCAGCTTGGGTTTGGCGTAATAATCGACCACGGCATCGGATATCTGCGGCCAGCCATCTATTACATTCCACCAGATCAGCCCGGTTTTCCTGCCTTTCTGGATGCGGAACTGCTCGATGAAAAATTTCTTGGCCTCAGCCTGCGAGATCTGGGAGGCAAAGACAAAATCCCCAAGGTCTGCAGGCGTCTGTCCAAATAAAATCGCCACCTGCCTCGCCATCAGCTCGTTGCGGTCGTAGCCGCGTTTGTAGAGTGGCCGCTCGCTGTTGTGCACGAGCCACTGACGGCTTCCGGAAAATGGCCACAGCTCATCCTCTGAGATGAATTGCTTGAGTGAGGATACGGAAGGGCAGCCATGGTAGCCAATCTCACTGGCAAACAAGGCGGTATTGTGACGATAAAAGTCACCTTTAAAATCATCTCTCGGCCCCCACAGATGCTGTTCGGGACCCTGGAGCGCATGGTCATATTCCGCAGGCATGTACGGTGAAGACGGTAAGTAATAGCGATATGGGTCATGTGCCGCAACCACGCGCGGCAACACTTCCCGTGTGACCCGGTTGTAGCGGGCAAAGCCCTTTGGAAAGTTCTTATACACAACGGCATCAACTTCATTGTCTCCGGCCCACAACAGCAGGCAGGCGTGATTGCGCCGTTCCTTGACGACAATCGTCGCTTCCTGCTCGATGGATCGGGCATACTCATCGTCTGATGGCTGCCCTGAACAGGCCATGCTGAAATCCTGCCAGACCAGAAGTCCCTGCTCATCACACAGTTCATAAAACCGTTCACATTCATAGACATTGCCGCCCCAGCAACGCAGGGCGTTGCAGCCACAGTCACAGGCGAAGTTGATTGCGCGCTCCACCTTGCTTTCGTCCAGGCTGTGCAAGGCCGAAAGCGGCACCCAGTTGCTGCCGCGAATGAAGACCGGTTTGCCGTTGACCAGAACCTGGAAGCGCTGGGGTTTGTCCAGGTCAAAACAGGCATCGACCGTCGCTGTACGGATGCCGAATTTGAATGTGCGCCGGTCACACAGCACATCATCATGCCACAGGGTCACCGTCACATCATAGAGCGGCTGGTCGCCATAGCCGCGCGGCCACCACAGCAGCGGCTCATCGACTGCTATATTCAGTGTGTTGCTGATAAAATGAGTGGTCTGTTCTGCTGCGAACAGGCGATCCTGGCAACGGCCTTCGATCCGGATGCGATACAGCGGCAGACGCGTTCTGTCGCTGCTGAATGTATATGAGAGGTGTAGCCTGGCCTTCTTCTCGTCGCCCTTTATTGTCGTCAGGTACAGGTCGTCCAGCTTTTCTCCATCAGTATATTCCAGCGTTACCGACCGCCATAGCCCTGCCGACAGCAGGCGCGGCATGATATCCCAACCAAAGCAGTGCGGCGGCATCCTGAGGCGTGTCATTTCATCGCCATGCTCACCACCATGGACAGCTGCCGTATAGGTCAGCTGGCGCGCCTGGTTCATGGACGAGCGAATGTACACTGTCAGGGTGTTTGATTCGTGCCAGCGGAGGCTGGATGTGATATCGAAACTGTGGGGAATCAGCATGTTGGCAGCTTCGCCGATAACAGTCCCATTGAGAATAATCGTGGCAAACGTGTTGATGCCGCCAAACCGCAACGTCACCCGACGCCCTTCATACCGGCTGTCGGCATCGAATGTCCGCTCGAACAGCCAGTTACAGTATTCATATTTCTCAAACTCAAGAACATGATCAGCTAAGAAAGGATCTTCCTCGAGGCCGGCGCGCACCAGGTCCTGCTCGACATTGCCGGGGACCATGGCTTCTATCAGGCGATAGTTTTTTCTCCTTGCATCCTGGGCGCTTGTCAGGATGCTGCCGTCATCGTCGCCAAAATACAATGTCCAGGATCCATTCAGAGTTGTTGATTGATGCATAAGACGCTCCTCAGAGGTTGTCAAGATCACGAAAGCACCTGCAAAACAAAAATCAGGATGGCGGCTCGATCTCTAACTGATTCGTGATCAAGGAACTATCCTGGTCGCGATTGATGCGAATCGTGACAGCTGCAGACACCAGGTCGCCGTTTTTGCGGTGCAGCCTGCTTTTCCCCGTGATCTGGCCATGTTCGGGACAGGCAAACAGGGCTGTCAACTTGTTTTTTTCCAGGGTCCATTCCTGTTCCTGCTGCAGAAGCGTGCCGCAGGCCGGACAGGTGGCCGCCTGCTGGTCGAGTTCAGCCACAACCGCTGCCGTGTCGGGCAGGTTGCTGAGATAAAACTGGTATGAGCGGTTCAGGTTGGGATCGAAAGCATAGCGAGCAATCAGATCGATGTCGTTTTGTTCACTGACATTGACAGCGACGATCTGGCGAAAGATCTGCCCAGTATAATATGCGTCGTGCACAGCCTGGTGGAAAGGCTGCTGTTTCGGGATGTTCAGAAAATCGACGGCATATTCAATACTGCGCTGGATATCTGCCTGCTCAATGATCATGTCAAACAGATACTGGACATCGAGGCATAAGACTTCAAGCTGGTCGGCCATGCCATAATAGCGCAGATTCATGATCAAGGTAGCCGTGTCGCTCTCGCTCCAGGTGCAGAACAAATAATCCTGACCGCAAAAAGCAAGGAAATCCCTGGCCGCGTCGCGAAAGTCGAGGCCATATTTCATGCTTTGCTGGTGTCTGCGGGTGACAGCTGCGACCGGGCCTGTCAGAATAGGATAAATACGCGGCTTGATCTGGGTGCTGAACTTGCCGATGACCTCAAACTGGCTGTTCAGCTTGACAGCACCGATCTCGATGATTTCAAATGGTATGGCATCCTGGATGGCCTTTGTGACTTTGTTGGCGCGGCCGGCGCTGTTCCATTCCAGGTCAAAGACGATATAATTCATGATTACCTGCCTGTTCCTTATAAAATGCCCGGTTCGTCAATACTTCGAAAAAGAGAGCCACTCATTTATTGACTATGCCTTAGCTGCGGACGGTCCTTAAGACAGTCTTCGATTTCGTCAAGTGTCGGCATTGCCGGGATGGCGCCCGTCTTCGTCGTTGCCAAAGACCCGGCTGCATTGGCAAAGGCCAGATAATGCTTAAGGTCATCTTCAGTTAAATCGGCAAGCATTCCGCCGTCTCGCAGGAGCCGATCCAGAAACGCACCGGTAAATGCGTCCCCCGCACCGGTCGTATCGATCGTATGGACAGCATAAGCCGGATGGATCGCAGCCGCATTTCTGGTCGCAGCATAAGCGCCCCGGGGCCCGAGTGTGATCAGGATCAACGCTATCCCATAACGGGAGAAAAACCAGGCCGCTCCACTGGCCAGATCCTTTTCACCGGTTAAGAATAGTAGTTCTTCTTCAGAGATTTTGAGGATGTCGACTGATGACATTGCAGCCAGGATGGTCGCGCGGGCTTCATCTGCTGTTGGCCAGAGCATCAGTCGCAGATTGGGATCATAGGATATGAGACATCCGGCAGTCCTGGCCTGCCGGACTGCCGCCAGTGTGGCGGATCTGGCAGGATCGGCGGTCATGGATACAGAACCGAAATGGAAAATGCGCGACTGATCGATCAGCTCTGACGGTATGTCCGCCGGTGTCAACATGAGGTCTGCTCCAGGATTGCGGTAAAAAGAAAAGGAACGGTCTCCCTGATCATTCAGATGCACAAAGGCCAGCGTTGTGTGACAATGATCCGTCATTGTCAAAGCCTGGCAATCGATCCCGGCAACGCTCAGAACATCAACCAGGCTTTTTCCGAAGAGATCGTTGCCGACTTTACCGATAAAGGCTGTCTTGTGACCGAGCCGGCTCAGGCAGGCCAGCACATTCGCGGGTGCCCCGCCGGGATTTTGCTCATAGAGCGGATGACTGCGTACAGACAGTCCTGCCGGTGTGAAATCGATCAGTAATTCACCTGCGGCTGTAACATCAAACATCTGGACCTCCTCATCAGTGGCGTGGGGGGTTGGCTATGGTCATTATCATAGCACATTGCAGTCCAGCTGAACACGGCGGAAGACCAGGGCATACCAATCGTGCCGCTCCCGTTCGACGATCAGGTCGAGTCCGGCGGTTCTGGCTGCTTCCGTGACCAGTTCCAGTTTGTCGTGTATAATACCTGACGCGATGAACAGGCCGTCCGGCGCCAGCAGCGGCGGCACCTGGTCCATGAGCGCTACGAGCACATCTGCGATAATATTGCCAATCAGCAGATCATAGGCGCCTGAGCGGGCATTTTTCAGTTCACCCTGGTGGACTTGGATGGCAACATCATTGATACGGCAGTTTTCTGTTGCAACACCTACAGCGAGCGCATCAATATCGATCGCTTCTACGGACGAGGCTCCCAGTTTGGCTGCGATGATGGCCAGGATACCGCTTCCGGTTCCAAGATCGAGCACGCGGTCGCCCGCAAGCAGCAGGTCATCGATCAGTTCTGCACAGAGGGCTGTCGTTTCATGCGTGCCAGTGCCGAAAGCACTGCCGGGATCCAGGATGATCACAACTTCTCCCTCAGCCGGGGTATAATCCAGCCAGCTGGGATTGATGACGATGGCAGGCGTCAGGTGCAGTGTCTGGTAATACTGCTTCCAGTTTTCCGCCCAGTCTTCTTCCCTGACTTCCTGCCAGCCGGTATAACCTTTGCCGATGTCGAGATGAGCGGCAAAACCGGATAGTTTCTGTTCGATAAAATCTTCAAGCTCAGCCAATGGCCTGTAATGCTTTTCCGAATTGTCATAGAGCGTCCAGACAGCCTCTTCCGGGTTACGATTACAACGCACTCCCTGATCGAACACAGCAAAATAAGCCTTGATCCGGACTACCGGATCCAGCTGTTCCAGATATGCATCATCTGCATAAGACAAGCTGTCCGGATCAGCGATGATTTCACGAATTTCTGCTGCGTCCTGCACCTGGACACCGTCAGCGCCGAGTGATGACAGAAAATCGGTCAGCAGTTCTGACGCTTCATGGGTTGTGGCAAATAACAATTCCAGCCAGCGCATGAGATCTCCTTTAACAGATCAGATACTTAAGGTTTGAAGAGGTCCCTGATCTTACTGAAGAAGCTGCCGCGCTTCTGGTAATTGCTGTCACTGCAGGTCAGGTCGAATTGACGCAGCATTGTTTTCTGCTCTTCTCCCAGATGGCGCGGAACCTCCAGAATCACCCGGAAAACATGGTCACCGCGCGTGTTATTGCGATTGACATATGGGATGCCCTTGCCGCGGATCGTGAATTTCTCATTGGGCTGGGTACCCTCCTTGAGCTGGAATACATAAGGTCCGTCAATGGTCGGCACTTCGAGCTCGCAACCAAGCGCCGCCTGCGGAAATGTGATTGGTATTTCACAGTAAGTGTTATTGCCGTCCCGCTGGAAAACAGGATGCGGCCGGATATGCACCTCAATGTAAAGGTCGCCGTACGGTCCGCCCTGGCTGCCCGGCTCACCTTCGCCGCGCATCGTCAGCATTTCGCCTTCGTTGATACCCGCAGGAACCCGGACCGAGAGCTGCTTGCTTTTCTGACGCCGACCGCGCCCGTTACAGGAGGGACAGGGGTCTTTGACAAACGTGCCTTTGCCGCCGCAGTTCGGACAGGGACGCGCAGTCATGACCGTTCCGAACATGGTCTGCTGACGCTGGTTGACCTGGCCGGTTCCATGACAGGTCGAACAACGGTCTGGCGCTGATCCGTCTCGTGTTCCGGTTCCGTGACAGGTGTCACAGTGATCTTCCTTGTTGATGGTGATCTGTCGTTCGACGCCAAATGCGGCCTCCATGAATTCAAGATTCATGCGGTATTTCAGATTAGCGCCGCGCTGCGGCCCACTGCGGCGACGGGATCCGCCGCCGAAAAAAGACCCGAAAAGGTCTTCCAGGTCAATATCAAAACCGGCTCCATTGAATCCGCCAAAACCCTGACCGTCGACGCCAGCATGGCCATACTGGTCGTATGCGCGCCTTTTTTCAGGTTCGCTGAGTACGGCATAAGCTACATTGGCTTCTTTGAATCTGGCTTCCGCATCTTTGTTTCCGGGATTCAGGTCCGGGTGATACTGCTTGGCCAGTTTGCGGTAAGCCTTCTTGAGTTCCTCGTCCGTTGCAGTGCGGGCAACGCCAAGTATGTCATAATAGTCTCTCTTGTCAGGCACTTGCTGCTCCTCCGTTGATAAAGGATAAACCCGCCCGCTGGTGTCGGCGGGCGGGATTCATCCATCTTTTTTTGATCAGCCGACGGCTGATCGCGTTAAATCAGGTATCACTGCCGGCATCCTTGAAGCCATCGTCCTGGTCACCGGGGCCTTGTTGATCGTTGAAACCTTCCGCGAATCCTTCCGGTCCCGGACCGCCCGGCTGTCCACCCTGCTGTTTGTACAGGTGCTCGCTTGCTTTGAAGAAAGCCTGCTCCAAATCTTGAGTGTCCTGCTTCATTGCTTCCAGATCATTTGCTTCCATGCTGGAGCGTAGCTTGGTCACCGCCTGCTCGATCGTCGAGCGGTCATCGGCCTCGATCTTGTCTCCCATATCCTTGAGTGTCTTCTCCGCTTGATAGATGGCAGAGTCAGCCGCGTTGCGGGTGTCGACTTCATCTTTTTTCTGTTTATCTTCAGCTGCGTGCATTTCTGCTTCTTTCACTGCCTTTTTGATCTCGTCTTCCGTCAGATTGGTTGACGCGGCAATGGTGATCTTCTGCTCGCGATTTGTACCATGATCCTTTGCCGACACGTGAACGATACCATTGGCGTCGATATCGAATGTAACTTCAATCTGCGGCACACCGCGGGGTGCCGGCGGGATGCCGTCGAGGATGAATTTGCCCAGTGTCTTGTTGTATTGTGCCAGTTCGCGTTCGCCTTGGAGCACGTGCACCTCGACTTGTGTCTGACCGTCCGCTGCGGTCGAGAACACCTGGCTCTTTTTTGTCGGAATAGTCGTGTTGCGCTCGATGATCTTCGTAAAGACACCACCCATTGTTTCGATGCCGAGTGACAACGGAGTCACATCCAGAAGCAGCAGTCCAGTCACATCGCCAGACAGCACGGCAGCCTGGATTGCAGCGCCAATAG
>JAWSUP010000209.1:0-7567 GCA_033549405.1 Bacillota bacterium
CAGCATCATGCTGCAGTATGCCAGCCTTCTTGTGGTCATGTTGCCCATCATGTGCGTCTATCCCTTCCTGCAGCGTTATTTTGTCAAAGGGATCATGCTGGGCGCTGTCAAAGAGTGATTCAGTCCCGGTTATCTTGATCAAGGCATGATAAAGAAGAAAGGAGTGAACAGCAGCATCAGCTGAAATATCGGAACAGCCAGAACGGCAATATCCCGTTTCTGGACAATCCCTGCACCAGAGATCCGGGAATCTGGCCGGCAGGAGGAAAGACACAAAACCTATCCCGGACAAGCAAAACAGGAGAAGAATGATATGAAAAAAACCGTAGCATTATGTGTTGTCCTGGCCATGCTGGTGTTGCTTGCCTCGTGCACGACGCAGGATACGGCCGGCACGACCACAGCGACAACAGGGGCCACCACGGCATCGACCACCACGGTGGCAACCACAACACAGGCGACAACGGAAGCGGCCAGGGAAACCTATCCATTTACCATTATGCATTACGCGACGCCTAAAGATGAGATGACCGTTGGCGGTCAAACGTACTACGCGTTTCTCGAAGAGAAGTTCAATGTCGAGATCGACTGGCATACGCCGGCCCAGTCAGCCTATGCCGAAGCGCTCCAGCTGATGTTTGCCAGCGAAGAGTATCCTGAGATCGCCTACATCCCGGATCCCAAGAACGCGACGTTCATCGAAGCCGCGGAGAACGGTGTCGTGCTGGGTCTCAACGACATGCTCGCAACCCACGGCGCCAATTTCATGAAATACACCTATGATTATTCATGGCCTTCACTCAAAGTTCTGGGCGACGACACGATTTACGCCCTGCCGCTGACGACCATTTCCCGTACAGACGGATTCGCGATCCGCAACGACTGGCTGGAAAATGTCGGTAGCGATTATAAAGAAGGCTCAGTTCTGACCCTGGACGAATTCTATGAAATCGCCCGCGCATTCACCTTTGATGATCCGGACGGAAACGGCAAGGACGACACCTATGGCCTGGGTCTCATGTCCACCGGCGGTGAAGCGGTCGTTACACAGGTTCTGGAGATCCCGTTCGACATCAACGGCTGGCGTCAGTTTGACGAAGGCATCATGCATCTCAAGTATAGTCAGCAGGTCGATAACTACAAGCGTATGCTCACCTATGTCAGTAAACTCTGGGCAGACGGCCTGATTCATCCGGACTGGCTGTCAATCGACGGCAGCAACATCATGAGGGAGAAACTGTACCAGGGTCAATTCGGCATATTCAATTCATTCCCGGGCCATCTGGCAAACTGGGACACGGCAGGACAGGCCGTGGATCCGGATTTCAATGTTGTCTATATGGCAGCACTGAAGGAAGACGAGAACGACACGACCTATTACAGCGGTGCTCATGCGACCGGTATCTATGGCTGCTGGGCGCTGATGAACTCCAATGAGCATCCTGAGCGCGTCCTGGAAGTGTTCGACTACATGCTGGACGACGATTTTTGGTTTGAGACAGTCTATGGTCTGGAAGGTGTCATGTGGAACAAAGTCGGCGACGAATATGTGCCGACCGACGCACCGACGACGGGCAGAAACAATCTGCTGGTGCGGCGCAAAGACGATCCTGGCATCTGGCTGGCTCTGGCACTCAACACCGAGACGCGCAATCGTCTGGCCGGTCAGATCAATATCGCAATCGAACTGTTTGTTCCGACGCTCGATAAAGGCTTCAAGCCCCCGGTTGCCCAGGATCCAACCCTTCTCGATTATGAGAAATTCATGGTTACGGAAACCACACGGATCATCTTCGGTGAGAAATCTGTTGATTACTGGGATGAATTGCTGAGCGGCTGGTATGCTGCCGGCGGGGAAACTTACATCCAGCAGATGAGGGAATTTATTGCAAACAATCCCTGATCTGCAGGAACAAACCGTACAGGAAGGAACAGCTGAACTTATAATCTGACGATCACAGCCATGGCGATAGCACCTGTTCGTATGTTATTTATGACAGAGTTATCGCCGGCTGTGATTTGCAGCGAAGCGGTCTGTTTGCAGTAACTGTGAAAATCCGATCCAGGACGACAAGGTGTGTCACGATCTGGTACAATCTGTATCGAGAAACAATCGTATCGGGAAGAAAGGAGGGCATGCCGCGATGAGAAAACGCAGCATAACAATACTGGCCATTCTGGCGATTCTGCTGGCAGCCATCCTTCCGGCTTCCTGCCAGCAGAACGCAACGACTGCGACCACCCGGCAATCGACAGCGAAAACGCCGTCTGATCCTGTCGAACTGACCATCATGGCCAAATTGAACAACCAGCCAGGATCGGATCACCCTATGATCAGGTTGCTGGAGGAAAAAACCAATACAAAGCTGACTTTCGAGGTTCCGCCCTATAAAAACTATGAAGAGCGCATGACCTTGATGTTCGCTTCCGGCAGCAACATGGCCGACATGGCCTTCTTCAATTATTACGGTTATGAAACCTTGTACCGCGACACCATCAAGGAAGGATCCATCCTGCCGATCACCGAATGGGTCATGCAGGCGGCAAATCTGCAGGCGTATATCGATCCCGATTCCTGGTTCGGGGCAAAAGGTCCTGATGGTGAGATCTATGGCGTGCCCGGCAACACGTACACCCGCGTCGACGGCTGGCTGATCCGGCTGGACTGGCTAGAAAATGTCGGTCTGAGCCTGCCTGCAGATAACGAGCTGACACTCGATGCGCTCAATGAAATCCTCAAACGCTTCTCTGAGGACGATCCCAACAGGAGCGGTAAAAACGACACCTATGGCATCACGAAACGATCGGCGCAAGGTGTCCTTGATCCCTTGTTTGCCCATGCTTTTGATGTGATTGGCTGGGATGAGAACACCGGCAGATACCCCTATATGCACCTGATGTACAGTCTTGAACACGATAATTATAAAGACGCGCTGGCCCATACCGCCTGGCTTTGGGATAGTGGCTATATCGACCCCAACTGGCCGGCCAACGAATCGGTCAGTGACCTGGAGCGTTTCGCCAAAGGCATTGCCGGCATGGTCGGCAGCTTTGCCGGCCATATGGACACCACCGAAAGCCAAACACTGGCCAATTTCCCCGAAGCCAGAGTCGGATATGTCAGCCTGGTGAAAGCATCGGATTCAGACACGGAAACAGGTGTCCGGTCGCCCTACGGATCAAACACCTATTTCAACTGGGTGATCACCAGTGCCGCTGCCGATAAAGAGGAGGCCATCGTCGATTTTCTGGATTATACTGTTTCCGATGAAGGTTACACCCTGCTCCTGTTCGGTGTCGAAGGGACACATTATACCATTGAAAACGAAAGTATGACCGTAACCGAGTTGTATGACAGTGAGATCAGGCCTTTTCGCGGCCTGTCCATGCCGCGGCGCTACAACGATGTGCGCCTGTACGTGCTGCCGAACCTTAGCGAAGAAAAGGAAGCGCGTGTCAACAGCCTGCTGGAGCGGGCGCAGTCCCTCGTGCTGCCCTCGCTTGACAAGGGCTATATACCGGAAGTTGCCGGCAGGCAGCCGTTTATCGATGCAAAAACGGAACTGGACATCGTCCGCACCAGAATTATCCTGGGCGAACTCCCCGTTGAATCGTGGGACACTGCCTTGCAGAATTGGTACGATGCCGGCGGCCGGGAATATGTGGCAGATATCAACCGCTTTATCAAAGACAATCAATAACATCGAGCAGCAAAGAGTAGCATCAAGCAGCAATCAACAGCAACGAGCAGCAACGAGGCTGGAAAACAACCTGCCGGTCGCCAGCTTGAACCAGCCCCTTAATGAGGTGAAATGATCATGCAGCATGTTAAGATGAAAAAGTTTCTGTTTATGGACGACTGGACGCTTGAGTCCACTGGCCGGTTCACCCGGCAATATGGGCAGGCGGCCAAAGTGTCGGATCAGCCGCTCTTTGTGCCGGACCAGCGAGACTATGAGTACAAAAATTGCACCTATGCCACGGTCATGTTCCAGCCTGAAAAGAAGAAATACACCCTTTGGTATGGCACGAGCAATATCTACGACGCCAACACGCGGGCCATCAAGTACTTGTGCCAGGTAGTCTCAGCTGATGGGTTCAACTGGACCCGGCCGGATCTGGACGTGATGCCGGGCACCAATATCGTGATGACCCCGGCAGACAACCCGATGGGCAGCAGCATCATCCTGGACCGCTTTGATCCGGACTACCCCTACAAGCTGCTGATGCGCCCCAAATACACGCCGGCGGTTGTCGGCTACCGCTCCAAAGACGGGATCCACTGGCAGAAGGTTAGTGAAGAGCCTCTGATCCAAGGCAACAGCGACTGTAAGGTTGGCCTGTATCAGGATCCGGACACAGGTCGCTACCAGGCATTGTTCCGCCTGAACAAGGGACATCGCAAGACCTGGACCAGCGAAAGCACCGACTTCCTGAACTGGAGCCGGCCGACATTGATCATCGAGCCGGATCTGGCTCACGGGCCGCAGGTGCAGATTTACGGCATGCAGGCTGCCTGCTATGGGTCCTTTGTCATTGGACAGTCGCCCATGTACCGGACCGAAACCGACGATCTGCACTGGGCCAAGATGCGCGGCACGATGGATATCGAAACGGCCTGGAGCCGCGGGTCCAGCTGCTGGCACTGGCTGTCGCCGAACCACTGCCTGATCGGCCTGGGGGAGACCGGCACCTGGGACGGCGGTATGATCCATCCGACGACTGCGCCGGTTTGCCTGAAAGATGAGATCAGGTTCTATTACAGCGGATCTTCATTTCCGCACCATGAGACAGGCAGGATTGCGAGCGAGCCACAGGGCATCGGCCTGGCAACCCTGAGGCCGGACGGCTTTGTCGCGCTGGCCTGCGGCGCGGAGCCGGCGACCCTGATCACCCGCCCTTTCGTTATCAGGACACCGGAGGTCTATGTCAATGCTGACAGCAGCCACGGCAGTCTGCGCGTCGAGATCCAGGACGCCATGACCGGAAAACCCATCCCGGGTTATTCTCTCGATGATTGCATCCCGTTCAGCGGCGACAGCATCGCTCAGCCCATCGCCTGGAAGCCGGCAGCAACGCGCGGACCGATCGACAAGCGGGCCATCCGCGTCCGTGTCGAAGCGCGGGACAGTCTCTTGTACTCGTTATTTTTTCCCAACGGCAATGACCCGGAAAAGTACTGGGTCTTTGACGAAATCGGCTGTGTCGACCCAGTGCGGGACATCGGGGATCGTGATTACTTCATGCAGGTGTGAGTGAACAGATGTGAACATGAGGGCAGCATAAACAGGGAATGCTGCCCTCCTATTATCAGACCTGCCCGTTCTCGGCGAAGATGAACGGATTCAGGATATTGCCCTGGGTAGTCAGGTTTTCCTTGATGATGATGTCGGCCCGGGTATAGAGCCGATCGTGAGTCGGTTTGAATCCAGTTTTCAGATAATTGACCAGAAGCTTGACGGCATAATAACCCTGGGCAAACGGATCCTGGTTGATGCAGACCTGGATGATCTCTTCATCGATCAGTTTCTCAACTTCATCCCAGATCTCATGACCGATGATGACGAAGCGACCTTTCAGCCGGCGTTTTTTGACGTAATCCCCTATGTGATACAGGGAAGCACCGTCCGCATCATAAATGCCTGCAATATTGTCGATGCTTTCCAGAACCCCCTGAATGACGTGTTCAAGGTTGTCTTTCAGATTGGCAAAGTCGTACGCATAGGTCGCGATGACATGAATGCCCGAGTAGCGCTCTTTGAGAACTTCCTTAAACCCTTCTATCCTTTCGTGATAGTCAATTGAATCAATGCTGCCGTTGATGATGACAACATTGCCGCTGCCCTTCATGTACCGGCCCATCAGCTCTCCGGCGATACGGCCACTTCTGCTCATTTGCGGCCCGACATAGAAGAGCCGCTGCGACTGGTCGATATCGTCGTTAAGGGTGATGACCCGGATGCCCAGATCGGCTGCCCTGGCGATTTGTTCGCGCAGCCTTGCGTCATTGGTCGGCACAAGGATGACGGCTTCGACAGACTGCTCGACGAGTTCTTCCAGCAGGCGCAAGATCTCGGTCGTGTTTCTGATCAACGCCATCTCACGGATGATGATTTCAATCCCGAAGTCGGCGAGTTCCCGCTCTGCCGCCAGAATACCCTGGCGAACCTTGCCCCAGAAGAATGCAGGCTCCTTCTGCAAAATGACGCCCACCCGTGTCGGCTTCGCTTTTCTGGCCAGCGAACTTGCGATACGGTCAGGCGTATACGCGTTCTGCTTGACAAAGTCAAGGATCCGCTGCTTGGTTTCTTCGTTGATGCCCGGGCGATTGTGCAAAGCGCGGTCAATCGTGCCAATTGAAATGCCCAGTTCTTTGGCGATCAGGTGTTGTGTTATCTTTTTTACCATGCCGTCATCCTTTAACCCATGATCGGTGCAAACGATCTTGAGATCCGTATAAGCCGTGTAATCCGACCTGCTCCGTGTAATTTGGTTGGTTTTACACTATCACAGTCCTCAGATGGCGTCAATCAGTCTGGCAGCGCTGATTTGACAGGTTTCGTAATAAAATATATACTTAAGTATATACGTGAGATGAGGTGATTTAAGTTGGAAACTGCGAAATTGTTCGCTAATGGCCAGAGCCAGGCTGTCCGGCTGCCCAAAGAATATCGTTTTTTGGGCAGCGAAGTCTATATTCAGAAAGTAGGTCATGTTGTCATGTTGTTTCCAAAAGATCATGCATGGGAAACCTTTCTCAATGGCCTGAACAGTTTTACGGATGATTTCCTGGCAGATGGACGCGATCAGGGTGATCAGGCGCCGAGGGAGACGTTATGAAATACATGCTGGATACGAATATCTGCGTGTATCTCATCAAGAAAAAACCAGTCAATGTGCTCATGAATCTTCATTCTCACATTGGCGACGGCATTGCCATTTCTACAATGACCCTTGCAGAACTGATGCATGGGGTAGAGGCAAGTGCTTATCCGGAAAAAAACACGATTGCTCTCAATCAGTTTCTTTCCATAGTAGACATTTTGGCGTTTGATGGTGAAGCGGCTGTTGCATATGGTATGATATGTGCAATGTTGAAGCGACAAGGAACGCCGATTGGCATGATGGACATGTTGATTGCGGCACATGCGAAGTCCAGGGATCTGATTATTGTCACAAATAATGTCCGTGAATTTGAGCGCGTGGAGGGTCTTGATCTCGAAAATTGGGTTTAAGGATTGACCAGGGATGTGATATGCTGTCTTTGACAGAAAGATACAGGCGATTCAGGAGGACGATATGACTGCCGAAAAGCTTCCCCAACTGGCTATGATCAGACTCAACATGCAACAACTGCCAGAAATGAATCTATCTTCAGATTTCTTGTGCCGATCCTTTCAGCCAGGTGATGAAGGTCACTGGGAAAGGATCATTAACTCAACTTTCCCACCCCCAAAAGGGGCTTGCACCTTGATAAATCAATAGTTTCACGCACATGATAACAGTTTATCCTTAATACTACATAGAACTTTTATTATTTTTAAAACACCTGTCCTATGTCGCTACC